>CAMWVV010000089.1 GCA_947177755.1 uncultured Ruminococcus sp.
GACCGAAAAGCAGATAGTATTATAAAGGCTGTCCAAGAATCCATAATAGAAACTTCATTTGCAACGGTAAGCACATTGATACCATGTTTTGATTATGTCTATAAAAAATTAAAGAAACGGTATAAGGCATAAAAAAATAACTTTTATTCTGTTTGATTTCTCAGTGAAAATATTTCTTGACATACCACATCAAAAGTTATATAATAAAAATATATATCGACTTTAGTTTTTTGCCGACAAGGCAGATTGGAGTATTTTATGGAATATTTCGAAAACAGGGAACTTTCCTGGCTTAAATTCAATAAACGTGTTCTTGAAGAAGCTTATGACGCAAATAATCCTTTACTGGAAAGACTTTCATTTTCGGCTATATATCAGAGTAATCTTGATGAATTTTTCATGGTTCGTGTGGGTTCTATAACGGACGACGAAAAAACGGATAAAAATAAAAAGGACAGCAAAACGGGAATGAGTCCGTCGCAACAGCTTGATGCGATATTTACAGCAGTAAGACGTTTACAGCCGTCTGTTGAAGAAGCATACAGAAAGACAATGGGCGAACTTTCTGCTTACGGTTTTGAACACGTAAATTTTGAAAATGCCACAAAAGATGAGCAGACTTTTCTTGAACTCTATTTCAAGCGTGAGATAAAGCCGTTTATTTCCGGACTTGTGGTAAATAATTCCCTGCCGTTTCCGTTTCTTAAAAACAAGGAATTATATGCAGTTGTACAGCTTAATGCTAAAAAGGGTGTTTCTATCGGAATTATCCCGATAAATCACGAACACAGCGAGAGAGTGATTCCGCTTGGTGCTGGCGGAAAGAGATTTATTCTTGAAGAAGAAGTTGTCCTGCACTTTGCACATCTCATGTTCAAGGGTTATAAGGTTCTTGACCGTGCTGTGATAAGAGTGACAAGAAATGCCGATATTATGGTATCGGGCAAGGGTGCGGATTTCCGTGACCGCATGGAAGAACTTGTTGCAAAGAGAAAAAAGCTTGCTCCCGTAAGACTTGAAATATCGGACGATTTCAGCCGTGAAGCACTTGACTACATATGTAAAAAGCTTAAAATAAAGAATGTACGTGTTTTTACTTCGAGAATACCGCTTGACCTATCATATCTGTTTTCATTGAAGGAACTTTCAGACAATAAAGAATTGCATTATCCTGTGCTTTCGTCAAGAAAGCCTGCTGTTCTTGCCGACAACCGTTCAGTGTTCGCACAGGTGAAGTCAAGGGATATACTGCTGAGTTATCCCTTTGAATCAATGAATCTTTCATTTATAAGACTTTTGCAGGAATGTGCGGTTGACCCTAAAGTAACATCAATCAAAATCACTCTTTACCGTCTTGCAAGGGGAAGTAAGGTTATTGATGCTCTCTGTACTGCCGCCGAAAACGGAAAAGAAGTTCTTGTCATGATTGAACTGCGTGCGAGATTTGACGAGGCAAATAATATTGAGTGGTCAAAAGTTTTGCAGAAAGCAGGGGTAAAAGTAATATATGGTCCTAAAAACTATAAGGCACATTCAAAACTTCTGCTTATAACAAGAAAGTCCACAGGCGGTAATTTTGACTATCTCACACAGGTCGGAACAGGCAACTATAATGAAAAGACTTCCACTCTCTATACTGATATAATGCTGCTTACTGCCGACAGGGAAATTGCCGAAGACGCTGAAAAAGTTTTCAGCTGTCTGCAAAACGGTACTTTTGTGGAGGAAACAAATAAACTTCTTGTTGCTCCTCTTTGTCTGAGAAATAAAATTCTTGCAATGATGGACGAACAGATTGAAATTTCAAGAAACGGCGGTCAGGGTTATATAGGTGCAAAAATAAACGCCCTGTGTGACAAGACCATTATGAAAAAGCTTGTTGAGGCTTCACAGGCAGGTGTTAAAATCGAGCTTGTTGTAAGAGGTATATGCTGTCTTGTTCCGAATGTTGACGGCTACACGGAAAATATAACTGTACGCAGTATAGTGGGACGTTTTCTTGAACACAGCCGTATCTACATATTCGGCAATGAAAAGAAAGAACAGAAAATATATATAAGCTCTGCCGACTATATGTCAAGAAATACAATCCGAAGGGTTGAGGTTGCTGTTCCTGTTGAGGACGAAAAACTGAAAAAACGTCTGTGGGATATGTTCAGGGTACTTATGAGTGACAATGTAAAAGCCCGTACCATGATGAGCGACGGAACGTATCTTCATGTCGTTCGCAAAGAGGACGAAGAACCTGTGAACTCTCAGGAAATTTTCTACAAAGAGGCTTACCAGCGTCTTGAGAGCAAACAGAGTAAACAGGAACAGATGCGTATCAACCGTGAAAAAGGTGCGGTAAAAAGAAAGACACGGAAAAAAGTTACTGACGGGAAAAAGTCTAAAAACTCTTGAAAAATTATAAATTCTGTGGTATAATAAATAGAAGTGTCGGGAAATGACTGCTGTTTTCCGATTTCGGAATTTATGTTTTTGAGGATTAAATAATGATTGGTTACTATAACTATACGGTTATTCTTACATATATGAGCCTTGTTTCGTCTGTTCTCGGAATATTTTTCGCTATGGGAATAGGCGGAGGCGTTCACCCCGAATATGCTATAATATGTCTTATGGTTTCGGGTCTGTGCGATATGTTCGACGGAAAAGTTGCACGCACTAAAAAAAACCGTACCGAAAGTGAAAAACAGTTCGGTATACAGATAGATTCACTTTGTGATGTGATTTGTTTCGGTGTTCTGCCGTCGGTCATCGGTTATTCTGTCGGCATGAACAGCTGGTGTGATGTTCCTGTACTTTTGATATTTCCGCTTTGTGCTGTGATAAGACTTGCATATTTTAACGTTGCGGAGGAAGAACGTCAGAAACAGACAAGTGATGTCCGCAAAGTATACGAGGGTCTGCCCGTGACAAGCGTTGCACTTATACTTCCGCTTGTGTACAGCTTTCACAGGGATATAGGAAATGAATGGTTTCCTACGGTATATGGCTGTGCATTGTTTGTAATGGCAATTGCATTTATCACACGCTTCAAAGTCAGAAAGCCAAGCATGAAAACCATGATGACATTTATAGGTGTCGGCTTTATTGAGCTTGTATGGATGATGTATAAAACAAAAACAAGATAATATAAAAAAACTCCTGATGTCAGGAGTTTTTATTTTATTTATTTTTCCATTTTATTAAAATAAACGCCGTTATTCCGGTAAGAACTGCCGTTAGCGTAATCGGAAACCACGTATACGGCAAGGGCAGGTCTACAGTATTTATTCCGTAAAATGCAAATATAATATTGGGTATTTCAAGAATTACTGTCATGATAGTAAGCCGCCACATTACTATATTCTGATTATTTGAAATAACAGAAGAAAAGCCGTCCATCATACTTGAAAGAATCCCCGTGTATATGCTTGCCATTTCAATAGCCTGCTTCATTTCAATAAGAACATCTTCCAGTAAATCCTGGTCCTCGTCGTAAAGCTTCAACACTCTGCCACGAAAAATCTTCTCAATAGTTGCTTCATTGGCTTTCAGGGAAGTGGAAAAATATACAAGCGATTTTTCCAGTGCAAGAAGCTGCATAAGAAGTTCATTTTTCATAGCGTCGTGCAGTTCCTGTTCAGCGGCTGAAGAAATCTTGTCTATCTGTTTCAGATAAATCAGAAACAGTGCTGCAATTCTCAGCAGTAACTGCAATACAAATCTTGTCTTGAAATTCGGTCGCAGATTTCTTATACTGCCGTTTACAGCCTCTTTGATGACCTGTGTTTCCTGCATTGAGATAGTAAAGACATTGCTTTCTGTTATAATAATACCTAACGGCTGTGTATAGAAAAGCCGTGTTTCCTCATTATCGACAGACGAAACAGGTGTATCAATAATAATGAGTGTCTGGGCGTCCTCACGTTCTATACGTGAAGATTCTTCTTCGTCGATTGAAGATTTTACAAATCCGCTGTCAAGTCCGTAAACTTCAATAAGTTCGCTGACTTCCTGCGGAGTCGGATTTATGACGGAAACCCAGCACCCTGCGGAAAATTCGTCGCACTGGGTAAGTACGCCGTTTTCTGAAGTATAAAAATTTATCATTTTCGGTTTTTTTGTCCGTATATACGAACAATGCTCCTTTCGCCGTAATTTACTCAGGCAGGAGCATGGAGAGCATTAACTTCTGTCCAAGTATGGAATATTTTTCAAATTCCCGTAAGGGTCAGCGTTCATAACGCACCTCCGTAAAAAAATAGTTTCATATATTTCATTATAACATATCTGCAATTATTTTACAAGTCTTTTTTTATTCCCTGAACGACTTAAAGCGGTTTTATTTTTCTTTTCAGGTAAGATTGATTCTCAAAGCATATCATTCAATATTTTAATCAGTGTATCAAAGTATGTAACCAGTGACTTTGCAGTCTCACTTACACACTCTATAATAATTCTTTCTGAAATTTTTTCCGACGATTTGGCAAAAGTTCTGAATTTCTTATCTAATGCCTTGTTGATAGTGGTTTCTATTCTCTCGTCAAGCACTTTGCTGACGATTCCCTCAATATCTGAAGTGATGTCATTACGCAGTAAGTCAAGAATTTCAGTGTATGAATTGCTGATTGCCTGTACTCTGAAATATGTATCAACAAGAAATTCATAGACTTCCCATGCCTTATCAGTATTAAGGCTTTTGGCGTGCAGTAATGCACCTTTTTCTGTCCAAAGATAGAGAGTACGTATTTTGCTTACATTTGCATTCGTGAAATTCACGTTTGCAAAAAATTTCTTTAATTCTTTACCTGTAAGGCAATAGAAATGTACACCCTCTATGTAGCGTGTTTTGTTATGATTAAAGTTATATGAAATAACCTTGCTGTCTGTTCCGTAAGCTTCTGCAAGCTGTGCGGTAGTAAGTACACGCTGTCCACCCTGTTCAATGGGATTAATTTTGAAATCATTCATTTAGTTTCAATTCCTTTCGTTAAATGATAATAATTTTTGGTTTTTTATTTTTTACGCACCTTTTTCTGTCCAAAGATATAAGGTGTTTATATTTTTGGGCAATTCGTGAATTTCACGAATTGCTTTTAATTCTTCACCTGTCAGGCGATAGAAGTGTTTGCCTTCTATATAGCGTGTTTTGTTATGATTAAAGTTATATGAAATAACTTTGCTGTCTGTTCCATAGGCTTCTGCAAGCTGTGCTGTTGTGAGAACTCTTTTTCCCTCATTCTCAATCGGAGTCAGTTTTAATTCAGTCATTTTAAATCTTTCCTTTCAGTTAAAATAAAAAATCTGCCGACAACAAAAGTTACCAACAGTGAAAAATTCTTGACAAACTACGCACCATATGATATAATAACATAGTCATAGGGCGTATTGCTTACAAGCTATTACAAAGTTATGCTGGTAACTTTTGTTTTAGTGTCTGATTCAGGTCGCCAAACCTTTTTCAGACGGTGGGCAGTATGCCCTATTTCTATAATATCACACGGCATATAAAATGTCAAGTTATTTTTCCGAGAGCAGAAACTTCATTTATTTTTCAGTTTCTTATGTAGTTTCTTCACTTTTTTACAGACATAATCAAAACATGGTATCAATGTGCTTACCGTTGTAAATGAAGTTTCTGTTATGGATTCTTTGACAGCCTTCATAATACTGTCTGCTTTTCTGTCAGTATTTTCATTAATAATTTTTATCTTTTTGTCAAGCACTTTGCTGACGATTCCCTCAATATCTGAAGTGATGTCATTACGCAGTAAGTCAAGAATTTCAGTGTATGAATTGCTGATTGCCTGTACTCTGAAATATGCATCAACAAGAAAATCATAAACTTCCCATGCCTTATCAGTATTAAGGCTCTTGGCATGGAGCAATGCACCTTTTTCTGTCCAAAGATAAATTTCCCTAATTTTGTTGGAATTTGCGAACGTCAAATTGACGTTTGCAAAAAACTTTTTAAGTCTGTCTCCAGTAAGGCGATAATAATGTACACCCTCTGTGTAGCGTGATTTATTGCGGTTAAAATTTTTTGTTATAATTTTTGTGTCTGTTCCATAGGCTTCTGCAAGCTGTGCTGTTGTGAGAACTCTTTTTCCCTCATTCTCAATCGGGGTCAGTTTTAATTCAGTCATTTTAAATCTTTCCTTTCAATTAAAATAAAAAACCTGCCGATAACAAAAGTTACCAACAGTGAAAAAGTCTTGACAAAACAAACCCTATATGATATAATGATACAGTCATAGGGCGTATTGCTTACAAGCTATTACAAAGTTATTGATGGTAACTTCTGTTTTAGTGTCTGATTCAGGTCGCCAAACCTTTTTCAGACGGTGGGCGGTATGCCCTGTTTCTATAATATCACACGACATATAAAATGTCAAGTTATTTTTCTGATAACAGAAATTTTGTTTAACGAATCCGCAAATTGCGTATTCGTTAATTTAAACTCTTTGAGTGCTTTAACTGTAAGGCAGTAATAATGTTTACTATTTTTATATTTTAAGCAGAAAAAGACTGCCCGAAGGCAGTCTTTAGTGATTATTTGCTTTCTTTGCGGGACATCCACCATGACCATGTTACAGGAGCAACAAAGAGTGATGAATAAGTACCCGAAATAAGACCGAACATAAGCGGTACTGAGAATGTAAGAAGTGTGTTGTAACCGCTTATAGCAACAACTATTGTTACGATAAGCATAGTTGCGATAGTGGTTATAGACGTTCTTATTGAACGTGTCATAGACTGTGAACAGCCTGCGTTTATAAGTTCGTTAAGCGTAGCCTTAGGCATAAGCTTTTTGTCTTCACGGATTCTGTCGTAAATAACGATAGTGTTGTTGATAGAATAACCGAGAATTGTAAGGATAACTGCAACGGTGTTTGAATTGAACTCAAAGCCGAACAGTATGGAAACCGCAAGGGCAACTATAAGGTCATGACAAAGTGCAAGTACTGAACATACACCGGCAGACCAGCCACCTATTTTTCTGAATCTTATTGCAATATAGATGATAACTATAATTGCCGCAAAGATTACCGCAATAAGACATTTCAGAAGAAATTCACGTCCCGATGCAGGGCTGACATCTGTTGAATCAAAAAGTGAAACATTGCTGTCGGGGAATTTTGCCTGAAGTGCTTCGGTAAGTTCAACCTGTCTGTCAGCGTTCAGACTTTCTTCCGAAGTAAATGAAACAATAATCTGTCTGCCGTCAGAATCAATGCTTTCGCCCTTTCTCACGCTTACGGGAACGTTTACAATGTCTTTTATAACGCTTTCTGCTTCATTGGTATCAATTTCACCCGTATAATCATAAGTAAGCATTGTACCGCCACTGAACTCAAGTGCAAAGTTTGCACCTCTTGCGATAAGTCCGCCTGCGAACAGAACAACCACACCTATGAGAATACCGAGAATCATCTTTTTCTTTGAACAGAAATTATAAGTTTTGGATTCTGTTTTCTTTTCCTTATAGCCGTAAAGTTTCTTGTTCTGGAAACACTTGAACTTTGAAAGTGATGTAACCATAAGTCTTGAAGCAAATACGCCCATGATAAAGTTAAGCACAACACCTGCGAGAAGAGTTATACCGAAAGAGTAAACAACGCCCTCAGCGGTTGCACCAAACATGAAGAAAATAGTCTTGTTGAGAATCTTTGAGAAGAAACTTGTCGGTACACCGAAAGCTCCCATGAGGATAATAGCAATAATAACGTTTGTAACATTACCGTCAAGAATAGCGGAAAACGCTCTTTTGTACGCTACTTTTATAGCGGAATCAAGTGATTTTCCCGACTGGATTTCTTCCTTGATACGTTCGCCCGTGATAATATTTGCGTCAACTCCCATTCCGACAGCAAGTATGATACCTGCAATACCAGGAATTGTCAGGGTAGAGCCTGCCATGAATCCGAACCAGCCCGAAACTACCGCAATACTTCCTGCAACCTGTCCGCAGAGTGCAATAACTGCAACAAAACCTGGCAGACGGTAAAGAATAACCATATATATTGCAATGAATATAAACGCTATAAGTGCGGCAAGAAGAATTGCGTCAAGTGAACCCTCACCCATAGTGGGGTCAATGGTCTTGAAACTTGTTGTTTCAAGCTTGAAAGGCAATGCACCTGAATTAATCTGATTTGCAAGCTTGTTTGCGGATTCATCGGTGAAATTACCTGTAATAACTGCACTTCCATCTGTAATAGCACTGTTTACGGTCGGATAAGAAATCATAGTATTATCCATCCATATTGAGATGGGCGTACCTGTTCCTGCAAGTTCGGCAGTAGCTTCCGCAAACTTGTCCTTACCTGACGGATTAAGTGTCAGCTCAATAAGATTTTCGTATTCGCCTGAGCTGTCGTTTGCACGGTAAACCGCTTTTGCTTCGGCAACGTCCGCACCCTCAAGAACTATTTCACCCGTCGGGATAACGTTTCCGTCGTCATCGGTTTCAGAGTCTGTTCCCTTTCGGAAAGTAAGACTTGCCATTTCGCCGAGTTCCTTTACAGACGCTGACGGGTCAAAATCGCTTTCACCAGCCTGCCAGGGGAAACGTACAATGATTCTGTCGCTTTTTTCGTCGCTGTAAACTTCGCTATCAGTGATACCGAGAGCTGAAAGTCTGGTATCAATAATTGCAGTAGCGGCTTTCAGCTGAGCTTCAGTAGCGTCAGCACCGTCCGCAGGAGCAAATGTAACGTCAACACCGCCCTTGATGTCAATACCAAGACGGATATCGTCAACGCCCTTGATAACGGTTGTGGTATTATCGCCGTAGATATAGTCAAGACCTATGGCAGATGATACAGAAAACAGCAGGATAAAAGCAACGACAATGAAGAAAGTAGATTTTCCAATCTTTTTCACAGTCATGCCTCCTAAAATATTTTTGTTCTGTCTGTCTGACAATTATTAATATTGTACTATATTTTTACAGAAAAGTCAAGTATCTCTGCAAAATTTATGTATGATTTATTTTGTTTTTTTCATATAAATTTTCCCTCGCCCATAAGGACGGGGGAAAGTTTCTGTTATTTGAAATGTTTCTGAGATATTTTCAGTCTGTTCATAGCCCTGTTCAAAGCCGCCTGAGTGTGATAATATTCCATTATACTTTGTTTCTGACGCATTTTTTCCTCTGCACGTTCCCTTGCTTCTTCCGCACGCTTTATGTCAATTTCTTCGGGAAGTTCGCACGAATCCGCAAGAATTATTGAAGATTCGGGCATAACCTGTATAAATCCTTCGGAAATTGCGGCATAGTGCCATTTACCGTCAACCATGTATTTAAGTTCACCTGTAGGGAGAGATGTTACAATAGGCTCGTGACCGTGCATAATACCTATAAGACCATCAATGGCAGTAATAACAAGATGTTCGCAGTCCCCCTCATAGAAAACACGGTCAGCGGCGATTATTTCGAGATGAAAGGATTTAGCCATTAAAAATCCTCCTTTAGTCTGAAATCTGTTTTGCTTTGGCTATAACGTCGTCAATAGTTCCTGCCATAAGGAAAGCGGATTCAGGGTACTTGTCCATATCGCCCTCAATAATTGCGTTGAATCCTTCTATTGTATCTTTGAGAGGAACATATTTGCCTTTTAGACCTGTGAAGTTTTCAGCAACGTTGAAAGGCTGTGAAAGGAATTTCTGTATTTTTCTTGCACGATAAACGGCGAGTTTGTCGGCTTCGTCGAGTTCTTCCATGCCGAGAATACCTATAATATCCTGTAATTCCTTGTATTTCTGTAAAAGTTCCTGTGTACGTCTTGCAACCGAGTAATGTTCTTCACCGACTATTTCGGGTTCAAGAATACGTGAATTTGATTCAAGGGGGTCAACAGCAGGATATATGCCCTGTTCCACTATCTTACGTGAAAGCACGGTTGTTGCGTCGAGGTGTGCAAATGTAATTGCGTGGGCTTGGTCTGTGAGGTCGTCGGCAGGTACATAT
>CAMWVV010000090.1 GCA_947177755.1 uncultured Ruminococcus sp.
ACTAATAGGTCGAGGGCTTTTCCTTTTGATTCATGTGGAAAGGGTTTTCCCTCTGTTTACTTTGCTTTGTTTGTTTAAAGTTTGAAAAATGTTGAAAATCGCTTGACAAATCACTTTATTTATGATATAATATAAAAGTGATGTGAATGCACCATTAGCTCAGTCGGTAGAGCAACTGACTCTTAATCAGTGGGTCCTGGGTTCGAGTCCCCGATGGTGCACTAATGTATGGCCCGTTGGTCAAGCGGTTAAGACACCGGCCTCTCACGCCGGTAACACCAGTTCGATTCTGGTACGGGTCACTTTTAATAATCGGTGCTTATAGTGATGAGGTCACACCTGTTCCCATTCCGAACACAGAAGTTAAGCTCATTAACGTTGATGATACTTGGTTGGCGACGACCTGGGAAAGTAGAACAGTGCCGATACAATATTCCTCCTTAGCTCAGTCGGTAGAGCACTCGGCTGTTAACCGAGTTGTCGCCCGTTCGAGCCGGGCAGGGGGAGCCAAAAGCCTGAAAGTTTAGTGCTTTCAGGCTTAAATTTTTATATATTTATGAAAATAATTAGAAACTTCCTTTTTAATGTATTTATTAAGATAAATCGCAATTTAGAGGTGTTATATTATGATTAAATTCTTAGGAAAAGAAAATGATTTAAGAACCGAAGACGGAAAAATCACAAAAATGGGATACATTGTCATGCTGATTTCTTCTGTTTTTGGAATGTGTTTCTTTTTAGTCGGCAGATACATTTATGGTAAATCATTAAAAAATAAATAGGCTGGTAAATTCTGATTTATGCAAATAAACAAATAATTAGAATAAGCCCGAAAGCAGTTAAAAAACTACTTTCGGGTATTACTTTTATACAAGTCTTCTATTTTAATTTTGATGTCTCACAACGCCATATTCGTCGTCAAGCCTGTAATATGGGCATAAATAATTAGTTCCCTGTAAAAATCTGTACATTTCGTCCTCATCGAGATTAACAAGGCAGACATAACATTCATAGTCCTCATCATACACGTAATTTGTGCAGGTTTCACAGTTAGTAGCTTTATTTTTCATATAAATCCTCCGACCATATACTTTCAGCTTTAAAGAGCAGTTCACGGACAGAATCTGCTATTTTGAAGTATTCTGGTTCTTCACAGTCCAGAAAATAGACCTCTCCAGTGTCGTTGTCAAATTCAATGTAGCATTCGACAGCATAGCCGATAGTGCAAAAATGTCCATTATTAAAATAATCCGATTTATCGAACAATTTGATTATATCTGTATCGCCTCCGCAAAGCTGAAAATGGATATATTCATTTTTTAAATATCCCTCAATAAAGAAATCCAGTGACAGCAATTCTTTCAGTTCATGGTGAATTTCAAATCCCAAAATTTTTTCTGTTTCTGAAAAATCAGGGTTAATTTTCTTAACATATGTATTTTCAGGAAGTTTTCCGTCAAATTTCAGACGTGCGATATTATCTTTTTCAATAAAATGTTCAATAAATTTTTTCAAACTTGCATTTCTGGAAATTTCTTTCATATATCCTCCATTGACAGCGTAGCGATTGCGTTTAGACTTTCATCGGCGGTAATTCCTGCGAGGAAATTATAACTTCCCTGACAAGCAATCATTGCACCGTTGTCACCACAAAGGGATTTTTCGGGCATATAGAAGTCAAATCCACGTTTTTTGCAGGCTTCGGACAGTGTAGAACGTACGCCGGTATTTGCCGAAACACCGCCTGCTACTGCTATTTTCCTATAGCCGAGACTTTCAGCAGCTTTTACAGTTTTTTCGGTGAGTATTTCGGCGATAGTTTTCTGAATACTTGCGGAAAGGTTATTGTAATTGAGTTGAATACCTTTTTGCTGTGAATTGTGGATTAAATTTATAACATTGGTTTTGAGACCCGAAAAGCTGAAATCAAATTCATTGCCTGCAACATTCGGGTGCGGAAGTTTAAAATCTGAAGAGTCGCCATTCTGTGCCGAACGGTCGATATGTACACCACCAGGATAGGAGAATCCCATTGCCCTTGCACATTTGTCAAAACATTCACCTGCTGCATCGTCACGGGTGCGACCGACTACACGAAATTTCGTATAGCTTAAAACTTCAATAATATGGCTGTGTCCACCGCTTGCGACAAGGCATAAATAGGGCGGTTCAAGTTCGGGATAGGTGAGGTAATTTGTGGCGATATGTCCTGCAATGTGGTGGACAGGAACAAGCGGCTTTTCCGAAGTCATAGCAAGACCTTTTGCAAAATTCACACCAACGAGCAATGCACCTATAAGTCCTGGGGCGTATGTAACGGCTATAGCGTCAAGGTCAGCAAGAGTAATTTGTGCATCGTCGAGAGTCTGACGTACAACGGCAAGTATATTTTCACAGTGACGACGTGAGGCAATTTCAGGCACAACACCGCCATATTTTTTGTGTTCCTCAATCTGTGTTGAGATTACCGACGAGCGTATTTTACGACAGTTTTCCACAACGCTTGCGGCGGTTTCGTCACATGAGCTTTCAATTCCGAGTATTAACATAATATCACCTTTCTTTTTATAAATTGACATTCAGAGTTATATTTTGTTTGCAATTAAACAGATTATTACACATATTGTCGAACCGATAAATACAACTTCTAAAAGGGAAATTGTGACGGTAGAGCTGATTGCTGAAACAAGGTCATATTTTTCAAAGCAGGAATTTTCAGGACATTCAGGGTCATATATAATTGTAAGTTTATCATAACCGACTTTCCATTTACCTACGTTTAGTCCGTTGATACATTCATAGTCTTTTCCGTCTACCTGATAACTTATGTAATTATGTCCAGAGCGTCCATAATAATCCACCTTTGTTAGTGTTCCGTTAGTTCGGTAACCTTTTTTGTGAAGTTTTGTTATATAAACCTGTTCTTTTATAGCTGACATAAATATCCAAGAAATATAAATATCTATACAAATAAAAGCACCAATTAAAATGCCTATAGTTCCGAATAAATATATACATAAAGCACATACTCCTGTTATAACAGCTATAGCCGCAATAGAAATTTTTAAAATCCTGAAAGCAGTTTTTCGGGTTGATTTGTTGATAAAAAAATAAATAATTATTGCTATCACTCCGATATGTAATATATGAGCAAAAATATCGTCAAATTCCAAACATCGTCACCCTCTTTCAAATTGAACAGATTATTATTAAATATATTGTTGAGCCTATAAATATGGCTTCTATAATAGAAGTTTCAACAGTAAAGCTTATTACTGAAACAAGGTCATATTTTTCAATGCAGGAGTTTTCCGGACGTTCGGGGTCATACAGGACAGGAATTTCATCACCAATTTTCCATTTACTTTTTAGTCGTGAATCGATATATTCATAGTCTTTTCCGTCTGTCTGATAACTTATATGATTATTATTTGTTAATGTTCCAATAGTCCGACAGCCCTTTTTGTGGAGTTTTGTTATATAAATCTGTCGTTTAATAGCTGACAGCAACCTCAATGAAATCTCAATATCCACACCAATAAACATAACCATTGCGAATGCTATGTCTCCGAATAAATATATAATTGCACATATTACAGTCATAGTTACTATACATAGGATGCCGGCTATTAAAATTTTTAAAGCAGTTTTTCGGGTTGACTTATTGATAAGATGATAAATAATTATTGCTATCCATACGAATAGCAGTATGTAAGAAAAAATATCGTCCATTATTTCACCTTTTTCACCATGACAACGGCATTTTCACGGGGATTTGTGTAAAATTTTTTCCGAACAGATAGTTTTTCAAAACCGCATTTTTCGTAAAGTTTTATAGCAGAAAAATTACTTTCACGGACTTCGAGGAAAATACTTTCCGTATTGTCTGGGATAATCTTTTCAAATTCTTCAATAAGACATTGTGCAAGACCTTGACGGCGGAAATTTTCATCAACGGCAACACTTGTTATATCGCCCTCGCCCTCCGCAAAGTACCCCGACAAAAGAGCGATAACGTGCGTATTATCAAGAAAGCAAAGCACAATGCCGTTTTTCTTTCTGACTTCTGATTTAAAAGATTCGGCAGACCATCCGTCACTTCCGACGCACTTTTTATCAAGCGTGGATAATTCTTCAAAAATATGACTGTCACTGTCTGCGGAAACTCTTAATAATTCCATAATATCACCCCTTAGCGTTATACCAGCTTTCACCCTTGTTTACATCAACGGCAAGCGGTACTTTCATTTTGCAGACATTCTGCATTTCTTCACGGAGAATTTCAGCGGCACGGTCGGCACAAGAAATGTCCGATTCAATAATAAGCTCGTCATGAACCTGCAAAATAAGTTTTGCGTTTATATTTTCGGCTTTTAGACGGCGGTAAACATTAATCATGGCAATTTTTATAAGGTCAGCTGCTGCACTCTGCACAGGTGTATTCATGGCAATTCTTTTTCCTGCCGCCTGCTGAATTTTATTTGACGACAAAATTTCGGGAATACGTCTTTTTCTGCCGAAAATCGTTGTTATAGTACCTGTTTTCATTGCGTTATTTACGGTTGAATCCATAAATTCCTTAACTTTGGGAAAATTTTTAAAGTAGTCTGATATATACTGTTCTGCCTGTTTTTTGGTGATATTTATGTCCTTTGCAAGAGAAAATGCACCTATTCCATAGATTATGCCGAAATTCACGGCTTTTGAGGCACTTCTCATTTCGGGCGTAACCATAATCGGCGGTACATCAAAAACCTGCGAGGCGGTTGAAGTGTGTATATCTTCACCGAAACTGAAGGCATCTGTCATATTCTTGTCACCACAGAGATGAGCCATAACACGTAGTTCAATCTGACTGTAATCAGCGTCAACAAGAGTTTTTCCGCTGTCTGAAATAAAGAATTTACGCATATGCGAACCGAGTTCGGTACGGACGGGAATAGTCTGTAAATTCGGTTCGGTTGACGAAATTCTTCCTGTACGTGTTTCTGTCTGTCTGAACCATGTGTGAATACGTCCGTCATCTGAAATCTTGTCAAGAAGTCCGACGACATACGTTGAATTAAGTTTTGTGTACTGTCTGTATTTAAGGATATTTTCAATAATGGGAGCTTGTCCTTTGAGTTCCTCAAGAACGTCGGCGTTTGTGGAATAGCCTGTTTTTGTCTTTTTGATAACGGGCAGGTGCATTTCTTCAAAAAGAACCGTTGCAAGCTGTTTGGGAGAAGATATATTAAATTCGTGACCTGCTTCGGCGTAAATAATCTTTTGGATTTCCTCGGTCATTGCGGAGAGATACACGCCGAAATCCTCAACACCCTTTTTGTCGATTTTTATTCCCACATCTTCCATAGAAGCAAGAACTTCTGTAAGTGGGAGTTCAATATTTTCATAAAGTGAAATCATGTTTTCTTTGCGGATTTCTTCAATGAGTTTTTCAAGAAGTGGATTCAATGAAACTATGTCCGCAAATTCGCCGTTTTCCTCGTAATAATGCAGACCGTATTCACCGCAGAGATTTTTTATTGTGTAGTCCGAACCCGAGGCGTTAAGCAGATAACCGCAGATTGAAATGTCATTTTTCAGATTATTGAGGTTAGTCCCTTTGGACATTGCATATCTGTAATGTGGTTTTGCGTCGTCGGTAGACTTTGCACAGGAAGATTCAAAAAATTCTGTTATAACACTTTCATCATCAGACGTAAATATATTGTTTTTATTTTTAACTGAAAGTTTTTTGCCGTCAAATACATACTCACATTCTTTAAGATTATTTATTATTTCAGAATCAAGGATTTTTTCTGTTGTTTCGATTGACTGAAAATCGGTTGTTTTCTGTGGTACACCTATATTAAGCCTGTCAAGAATTTTAAACATTTCGAGTTCTGTAAGAAGATGATATATTTCATCGTTTTTTTGTGCAGTTAGGATATAATTTTTAATATTCGTATCTATCGGCACTTCACAGCATATAGTAGCAAGCCATTTACTTTCTTTGGCTGAATCCGCACCTTTTTCAAGTTTGGTTTTAACTCCTTTTGTAAGACCCGAATCAGCATATTTTTCATACAGATTTTCAATGGTAGCATACTCTTTTATGAGGGCAGACGCAGTTTTTTCACCTATTCCTGCAACTCCCGATATGTTGTCGGAATGGTCACCCATAAGTGCCTTGAAATCAATAAGATTAATCGGTTTAAATCCGTAATCTTCAATAAAACGGTCGTGGGTATAACGTATAGTTTCCTTGTTTGTAGTGAGAAGTACGGTTACATTGTCGTTGATAAGCTGTAGACTGTCCCTGTCGCCCGTAAGTACAAAGCATTTGTTTCCGCTTTCGGTGCAGGATTTGGCGAGAGTGCCTAAAATGTCGTCTGCTTCATACCCTGCACATTCAATCACTTTCACACCCATAAGTGTAAGCAGTTTTTTGACAATGGGGAGTTGTGGTGCAAGTTCTTCGGGCATACCGTGTCTGTTTGCCTTGTAAGTAGTCACCGCCTCATGTCTGAAAGTCGGTACACCCATATCAAAAGCAACTGCCACAGCATCGGGTTTTACTTCCGAAAAATTTTTAAGGTAGATATTCATAAATCCGAAAACGGCATTTGTAAAGACACCATTTTTATTGGAAAGCAGTTTTATTCCGTAAAAAGCACGGTGCAGAATACTGTTTCCGTCTATAGCAAGAAGTTTCATTTTTCTTTCTCCTTTAAATATGATATTTATATTATACCACATTTAAGAACAAATGGCAAACTAATTTATAGTATGCACGGCAATTGCACCGTCGGAAGTTATTTCGGCAATTTCCGCCTTTTTTTCATTGCTCAGAAGTTCGCCGAGAACAGTAATTATATCACATTCGGGTGATTTTCCTTGTTTTATGGCAGCATGCACAGAGCCGGAAAGTCTTTCAATACTGCTGTTTTCAAAAATTTCTTCTGCGTTCTCTCCTGCATACGCTACAATGCACGATGGTGAAACTTTCCATTTATGGAGCATATATTCAAGAGTATCAATACTGTTGAAGTCGTCGATAAGAATCATTTCCGTATAGCCTGTAAAAATTTTACGACCTGTCTGTAGTTCGGCAAGTTCTATGGCGGAGTCTATATCTTTCCCCGATGTTGTTATATATTTGCCGTCTTTCGTAAAGAAAGTAAATGTGACGGTCTTTTTGTCACTGCCGCTTACGGAAACCGCACGGAGATAGTTTTTATCATGTACACGCCCGTTGGATTCACAGCTACAGAAACAAAAAGCCGTCATAATCATCAGTGACAGAAAAAGAATTTTTTTATTCATTTTGTCAAACTCCTTTTAAGCAGTACAGCCGACGGAACTGCAAACAATACCATTGCGACGGTGACCGCATATAAAATACTGTAATTATTTTCTCCCGAAAACAGAAAAGCAGAAGCAATCATAAGAACAAGTACGGAAGTTGTCCGCAGATATTTGAACTTCGGGAATATTTTCATTAAAAGACTTGCGGCAGTAAGACTTTGTACGGCTATTGAAAAAACTGCAAATACCGCAAAAATTATCAGAAAAAGCGAGTCTATTCTTTGTACGGGAAAAGGCTGGGAAAGCTGTGCGGCGGTCACAACAGGAAATTCCGTTATTTTCATTATTCCGCCTGCCACAAGTATTGCCGAAACGGTTACAACGGCAGTCATTATAATTTTTCCCGTAAAGTAATAAAGTGCATTTTTTAGTGTATTACCCTTTGTAAATCTGAGAAGCACGACAAAGCTTCCGAGACCTCCGCTTAAAACAAATCCTCTTGAAATTTCTTTAAATAATCCGTCAGAATTTTCGGTGCGCAGAAAATTTACCCAGTCAGAACCGAAAACCGCACTGACCGCTACAATAAACAGACATATTATTCCTATGGCAGCGGCTATTACAGCAGAACGGGAAAAGGCTTTTATTCCTGTTGATGACGAATACAGACATACAAGTGCAATAAGTCCCGCAACAAGAAGTTTTCCCCATATGCCGTTGGAATTTTCGTATGGAATGTAAATCACGTCCGAAGCATTCCAGAGCATTGAGAACAGCATTCCTCCCCAGAGAAGAAGATAGATTAAATATATTGACTGTACGATTTTTCCGCTGTTTTCAATTGAACCTCCATCCCTGCACAGTTTTATAAGCGGTAAAGACATTATAAATTGAAAGACAGTTCCGCACAGAAATCCTATTGCGGTAATAAGACATATATGCCCCCTGAAACAGAAAAGTGTGAAAGCGTCGGTTATAAGAAGCATGGCGGCAAGCTGATTTTTTGTTATTTTATCCATTTGTCCTCCGTAAGATTATTCATGATATTCTTCAACCGTAAAATTGCGTGACTGCATTTTGGGAAAACTTGCACGCACAGCAGTATCGTCCATTCCTGCGGACTTGAAAGGTGAAAGCGGAGCAGTATAGGGAAAACCGTAATCTTCTGTGGAACAGATGTTTACAAGTACGGCACAGGCGAGAATACTTATTCCGAAAAGTCCGAATATTCCCCCGGCAATAAGAAACGACAGACGGAGTATAGTTATTGTGTCGTTGAGTTCGGGGACGACGAAACTGCTTATTACAGCAAGGGCGGACATTGTGAGCAGGGGAGTGCTTATCAGTCCCGAATCAACAGCCGCATCACCTATAATCAGACCGCTTACAATGCTTACCGCTCCCCCGACCGGCTTTGGCAGACGGATTCCGGCTTCACGTATAATTTCATACATAAGCAGTACAAAAAGTGATTCTGTCACTATTGAAAGAGGTGCTTTCTGTTCTGCCTCTACCAGAAGCATAAGAAGTGTACTGTTGAGGAGTTCAGGGTGATATATTACTATTGCTGCGTATACTGCCGGAAGAAGTACGGCTATAAGAAAGGCTGAATATTTTATCCAGCGTATGAAAGTTGAATAGTAAGGCTGAAAAGAGTAGTCATCAAGGGTCTGAAAACTTTCACAGAAAAGTTTGGGTATTACTATTGAAAAGGGTACTCCGTCAATAAGAAGTGCCACACGTCCCTCAATAAGCTTTGAACAAAGAACGTCTGGGCGTTCCGTAGTACCTGTAGAGCTGAAAAGTTCAAAATTGTCGCTTTCGACAAAAGGTTTTATATATCCTGTTGTCAGAATAGTTTCAAGCTGAATGTTGTCAAGGGACTTGTGTATTCTTTTGAGAAGTTCGGGTGGTACTCGGTCTTTCATATAGCAAAGGCACAAGTCTGTCCTGCTTTTTTCGCCCTTGACAAATAATTCAAGAACCAGTTCGGGACTTTTTATTCTGCGTCTGATAAGGGACATATTTGTGCGGACTGTTTCTACAAATCCTTCATGTGAACCCATTATATTTCCTTCGCCCGACGGTTCTGAAATACTCCGCACCGTATATCCCTGAACACCAAAAGCAAGTGCCTTGTTTATACCGTCGGCTATCAGTACGGCAAATCCCGAATTTATCAGTCTGAAAAGCGAATCATAGTTAGTTGCTTCGGGACGGTCAACCGAAAGAAGAAGATAATTCTGAATATAGTGAAAAAGTTCGTGTGAATCTTTTTTTGCGTCAATATTTGTAATCGGCTCAAGAACAAGTTCGGTAATGGTTGAAGTGGAAAGCATACCTTCACAGCATATCAATGCACATTTTATACTGCCTGTTACAAACTCATTTATAAGAACGTCGGAAGAACCGCCTGAAATTTCCTTGATTTTCTTTATATTAAGTTTTAAATCGGGAATAATCATAATTTCCTTATAATCCTGATGTTTCAATTTTTCACCTCATTATAAAAATTATGTCTTTATTATACGCATAATTTCTGTTAATATCCGACATAAAAATACTATAAAAATTAATTAAATAAAAAAAATCATAAAAGACTTGAAAATCTGTAACCTATAATGTAAACTTTACAGTCCTG
>CAMWVV010000091.1 GCA_947177755.1 uncultured Ruminococcus sp.
GTGAAATAGTACAAAAATAATGAATAAATTATAAATATATATCAGATATAATAATAATATTTTAAAATAAATTACTGTAAAAAATTACAGAATTATTACAACAGATACAAAACAGTGAAACGGATAATTATATAAATCCATCTTTTCTTCTGCGGAAATAATATTATTCGTCTGATTTTATGGGAAATTACAAAATTATACATTTTTGTTACCATATCGTTACTGGTTACAGACTGTAACCGAAAAATGTCGTTAATATCTTTTCCGGCGGTTGACCTCAACCGGAAAATATGGTAGAATATATTATACAAAACATTTGTACGGAGGGAATTATGGATAAATTATCTGCTGAAAGACGTATAGGAGAATTGTCGGATATAATCGAAAAGCACAGTTATAAATACTATGTTCTCGACAATCCCGATATAAGTGACTATGATTTTGATATGCTCATGCAGGAGCTCAAAAGTCTTGAAGAACAATATCCCGAACTCGTTCAGCCGAGTTCACCTACTCAGAGGGTCGGAGGATTTGCACTCAATACTTTTGAAAAAGTTCACCATGATATCAGAATGGAAAGCCTTCAGGACGTTTTCGATTTTGAACAGGTGCGGAATTTTCTTGACAGGTGCGGTGCGGAAATTGTATCGCCGGAATATACTGTAGAACCGAAAATAGACGGTCTGTCTGTGTCGCTCGAATATACTGACGGTATACTGACAAGAGCGTCAACGAGAGGCGACGGCTTAACGGGGGAGGACGTTACGGCGAATATAAAAACTATACATTCCGTCCCTCTCAGATTGAAAAACGCTCCCGAATTTCTCGAAGTAAGAGGAGAAGTGTATATGCCGAAAAAAAGCTTTCTCGAACTGACGGAACAGCAGGAACTCAGAGGAGAACAGCCTTTCAAGAATCCGAGAAATGCCGCCGCAGGTTCTCTCAGACAGAAAGACCCGAAAGTTACCGCATCAAGAAAACTGGATATTTTTGTTTTCAATATTCAGCAGTGCAGGGGGCGTGATTTTTCAACGCACAGCGAATCTCTCGACTATCTCAGAGAACTGGGATTCAAGACAGTTCCGACATATATAGTCTGTCGTGAGTATGAAGAAATAGAAAAAGAGATAAACCGAATAGGCGAAGAAAGAGCAGGCTTTTCTTTTGACACGGACGGTGCGGTCATTAAGGTCAACAGCCTTTCACAGCGTGATATAATGGGGTCTACATCGAAAACTCCGAAATGGGCGGTAGCATATAAATACCCGCCTGAAGTAAAGGAAACAAAACTCATCGACATTGAAGTGAACGTGGGGCGGACAGGTGCTATAACACCAGTTGCCGTCTTTGAGCCTGTTACTCTCGCTGGTACGACCGTTTCAAGAGCGGTACTTCATAATCAGGACTTTATAGGCGAAAAGAATATATGTATAGGTGACATTATCGCCGTCCGTAAGGCAGGGGAAATTATACCTGAAGTAATACGCTCGGTCAGTCACGGAGAGAATACCGAAACTTTTAAACTGCCCGAAATATGCCCCGTGTGCGGTACTCCTTCCGTGAGGGACGACGGTGAAAGCGTTCTGCGGTGTCCTAATGTTCAGTGTCCTGCACAGCTCCTGAAAAACATGATTCACTTTGCTTCAAAGGGTGCAATGGATATTGACGGTCTTGGCGACGCAAATATGAAACTGCTTGTTGACGGCGGACTTGTAAAGTCACCTGCTGACTTATATATTCTCGAAAAGGAACAGTTATTATCCCTTGAAAGATTTGCGGAGAAGTCTGCCGAAAATCTTATTAATGCAATTCAGGAATCAAAGGGCAGGGGACTTGACCGTCTTGTCTACGCTCTCGGCATACGCAATATAGGACAGCGGGCAGCTGTTTTGCTTTGTGAAAAGTTTCACGACATGGACAGCCTGCTCAGTGCTGAAAAGGAAGATATTTCGGATATAGAGGGCTTCGGCGACATTATGGCTGAAAACGTTGTCACCGCACTGCGTGAACCTCACCGCCTTGAACTCATTGACCGCCTGCGTGAATACGGTTTAAATATGACATACGGTAAACAGTCGTCGGGTGATGAAAGATTCAAGGGTAAAACTTTTGTACTGACGGGAACACTCCCGACCATGAAACGTGACGAAGCTAAGAAACTTATAGAAAATTTCGGGGGAAAAGTTTCGGGGTCTGTATCAAAAAAGACGGACTATGTTGTTGCAGGTGAGGAAGCAGGAAGCAAGCTCGTAAAGGCACAAAGTCTGGGAATAACTATAATAAGTGAAAATGACCTGCTGGAGATGACAAAATGATTTATACCGAAGAAAAACGTGACCTGTTTTCAGTTACGGAAGATTATTTTTTCGTACACTGTGTAAGTGCGGACTTTGCACTTGGTAAGGGAATAGCACTGGAATTTAAAAAACGTTTTGACATGAAAAACAGGTTCAAAGGGTTGGAAAAGACAGATTCAAAGTGCATACTCATTGACAGGGTATTCAATCTTGTGACTAAAGAGACATTCCGCCGTAAGCCTACTATGGAAAGTGTAAAAGAATGTTTGCTTGAACTTAAACGGCAGGTTATTGAAAAGGGTATCAAAAAGCTTGCCATGCCGAAAATAGCATGCGGTCTTGACGGTCTGGACTGGGAAAAAGTTTCGGAGCAGATGAGGGATATTTTCAGCGATACAGATGTTGAAATACTTGTCTGCTATTTATAAAAGGAGGAAAATTATAATGCTATATGTATATTACCCGAAGTGTTCGACGTGCAAAAAGGCTCAGAAATGGCTTGACGATAACGGTGTTGAATACGAGACAAGGGATATAAAAGAAAATAATCCGTCTTATGAGGAACTCAAAGAATGGTACAATAAAAGCGGTCTGCCGTTAAAGAAGTTTTTCAATACAAGCGGACTTCTTTACAGGTCAATGAATCTTAAAGACAAACTTCCCGAAATGAGCGAGGAGGAACAACTGGAACTTCTCGCAACGGACGGTATGCTTGTTAAAAGACCTATTGTCATAACTGAAGATACTGTACTTGTCGGTTTCAGGGAAAAGGAGTGGGAGAATGTCCTGAATAGTTAAAATGAAAGGTAAAAAAACTAAATTTATTCAATACGGTATGATATTGTTGATTTTATTATTTTTGTCTGGTATATTGTTGGTTCTGAAATGTAATCAGGAGAGAAATCACAATATGAACAGATGGAATGACAGTATTAATAATATTGTGCAGTCAAAAGACAAAGTTACAAAAATTCAAATCATTAACTATACTCCCAGTTGTGAAACAAAGTATGACGTTGAACGTGAAAAATATGATGACTATATAAAATTCATGAAGTCGGTCGAAGTAGCTCCGTGTAATGATGAGCCTTTAAGCGGTATTTCAACACAGTTCACTGTACTATATAAAGACGAAACTGAATTTAGAGCTTTATTTACTGGTAAGTATATAAATATTGACAATAAGTATTTTTACGAAATCCAGAATTATAGTGAAGTCGAGAATACATACAATGATTTAATTCTTTTAAAAAATACAAAAACATAACCAAAACATACGGAGAGCAAGTAACTCTCCGTATGTTTTTTTTATTAGGATTATATAACTTTTTTTATGTTAGACCAAGTTAATAAACACAGTCATATTTCCGACGGTGTGATATAATAAATATATAAATTTTAAAGGAGGTTTATATATGAAACAATATAACGTTACGGGAATGAGCTGTGCCGCCTGTTCGGCGAGAGTTGAAAAAGCCGTTTCCGCCGTTAAGGGAGTGACTTCCTGCTCCGTCAGTCTTTTAACCAACTCCATGGGAGTTGAGGGAAATGCCCCCGACAGTGAAATAATAACGGCGGTTAAAAATGCTGGTTATGGAATATCACTTAAAGGCTCGGAAAAAAGTCAGACAGACAACAGTGAAGATATGCTGAAAGACCGTGAAACGCCTTTAATGAAAAAAAGACTTGTTTCCTCTTTGGTTTTTCTGATAATTCTGATGTACATTTCAATGGGCTACGGTATGTGGGGATTTCCTCTGCCATCGTTCATGGACGGAAACTATATTATGATTGGCATTGTACAGATGTTGCTTGCTGTTATAATAATGGTAATAAATCAGAAGTTTTTTATAAGCGGATTTAAAAGTCTTTTCCGCCGTTCACCCAATATGGACACGCTTGTTGCACTGGGGTCAGGAGCTTCGTTCTGTTATAGTGTGTGGGCTTTGCTTGCAATGACAGACGCACAGTCAAAGGGGCTTGACACAATGCACTATATGCACGAATTTTACTTTGAGTCGGCGGCTACGATTCTTACTCTTATTACCGTCGGTAAAATGCTTGAATCACGTTCAAAAGGAAAGACTACCGACGCTCTTAAAAGTCTTATGAAGCTTGCACCGAAAACAGCCGTTATAATAGAAGACGGAGAAGAAAAGACCGTTTCTGTCGGACAGGTTAAAAAGGGAGATATATTTGTTGTACGTCCGGGGGAGAATATTGCCGTTGACGGAATAATTATAGAGGGTGAAAGTGCGGTGAACGAATCAGCACTGACAGGTGAAAGTATACCCGTTGACAAAAAAGCAGGAGACAGTGTTTCAGCCGCCACACTCAATCAGTCGGGATTTATAAAGTGCGAGGCGACAAGGGTTGGTGAAGATACCACTCTTTCGCAGATAATAAAGATGGTAAGTGATGCCTCCGCAACAAAAGCACCTGTTGCAAAAGTAGCCGACAAGGTTTCGGGAATTTTCGTTCCTGCCGTAATATGTATTGCACTTGTCACATTTATTGTATGGCTTATGGTTGGTCAGACTGTCGGTTACTCTATTGCAAGGGCAATTTCCGTACTTGTAATAAGCTGTCCCTGTGCGCTGGGACTTGCAACACCTGTGGCAATTATGGTCGGCAACGGCGTGGGTGCAAAGAACGGTATATTATTCAAGACAGCCGTTTCACTCGAAGAAACAGGCAGGACGAACATTGTCGCTCTCGACAAGACAGGCACTGTAACGCTGGGCGAGCCGAAAGTGACGGATATTGTCACAAGTAATAATACAGACGAAAAATATCTGTTGTCGCTTGCATATTCTCTTGAAAGAAAAAGCGAACACCCTTTAGCGAAAGCAGTTCTGAAAAAAGCGGAAGAAGAAAATATATCTGCCGAGGAAGTAACAGGCTTTAAGGCTCTTTCGGGAAATGGTCTTGAGGCTTACAGAAACGGTGTAAGGATTGTCGGCGGAAATCTGAACTTTATAAGCGGTTTTGCCGATATTCCCGATTCTTTGAAAGAACGTTCTGAAAAGCTTTCCGAAGAAGGAAAAACACCGCTTTTCTTTGCAGAGGGAAATAAGCTTGTCGGTATCATAGCGGCAGCAGACGTTATCAAGGACGACAGCCCGAAAGCCGTTGAAGAACTGCGGAATATGGGTATTCACGTTGTAATGCTTACAGGCGACAACAAACGCACGGCGAAAGCTATCGGCAGACAGGCAGGTGTTGACGAAGTTATAGCAGGTGTACTTCCCGACGGCAAAGAAAATGTAATCCGCAGTCTTAAGAAGAAAGGAAAGGTTGCAATGGTCGGCGACGGTATAAACGACGCTCCTGCACTTACCTGTGCCGATATGGGTATAGCAATAGGAGCAGGCACGGACGTTGCGATAGATGCCGCCGATGTTGTTCTTATGAAAAGCCGTCTGAGTGACGTTCCTGCGGCTATAAGGCTGAGCAGGGCGACACTTAAGAATATTCATGAAAATCTTTTCTGGGCGTTTGTCTATAATGTAATCGGCATACCGCTGGCGGCAGGTGTATATATAAAACTTTTCGGCTGGCAGTTAAATCCGATGTTCGGAGCGGCGGCAATGAGCCTGTCGAGTTTCTGCGTTGTTACCAATGCACTAAGGCTGAATCTTGTAAAGATTCACGATTCACGGAAAGACAGAAAAATCAGACATAATAGTAATAGTAATGATAATACAGAAAAAAGTGTGCGTACCATAAAAATAAAAGGCATGATGTGCGGTAACTGCGAGAGCCACGTAAGAAAAGCCCTTGAGGCGACAGACGGCGTAACGGTAACAGAAGTAAGTCACGAAAAGGGGACAGCGGTTGTGGAACTAAGCGGAACTGTTGAAGACAAGGTGATAAAGAGGGCGATAGAAGACGAGGGATATAAGGTGACGAAAATTATATAAAACAAAAATCCGAAGATTAATTTTCTTCGGATTTCTTTTTGAAGTTGACATCTGCCAGCGGATTGTTTTCGACCGCACTTCTTACCTGTTCACTGTTGAGATGTGTATATATTTCGGTTGTGGAAATACTCGAATGTCCGAGCAGTTTCTTAAGAGTAAGTATATCAGCACCACCGTACTGATACATAAGTGTTGCGGCTGTATGACGCAGTTTGTGGGTTGTAAAACCTTTTCCGTCCAGTTCGGCGTTTTTTATGGTGTTTTCGACCACCTGCTGAACACGTCTTTTTGAAATGCGCTTGTTACGGTTACTTATGAAAAGTGCGGGTTCACCGACCGCTTTAAGATTTTTCTTTCTGATTTCAAGATAATTTTCGAGTGCGGACACACAGGCTTTGTTAAGGTAAACAATTCTTTCCTTATTTCCTTTGCCGAGAATCCTTATACGGTTTTCGTTAAAATCAACGTCGCCGACATTTATCCCTACCAGTTCACTTAAACGCATACCACAGTTGAGCAGGAGTGTAATTATACAGTAGTCACGTTTTGAATCACTGTTATCTGATGCTTCTAAAAGCTGTTTGCTTTCGTTCAGTGACAGAAACTTGGGAAGTGACATTTTCGGCGACGGCATATCAATATCTCTTGTCGGGTCGTATTCCGTAATATGTTCGACTTTGGTTATATATTTGAAAAAACTTCTCAGTGACGACATTTTCCGTGAACGTGACCGCTTGTCGTTGCTTCGCTCGTCGGAAACGTAAAAAATAAAATTATAAATATCTTTAACCGAAATTTCCTTAAGCTCCTCGGTACTCATACCGCTTATATCCGTGTCATCGGTTTCACTGTCGGTATTGTTTTTGTGTATGTACTTCAGGAAAAGACGTATATCAAAATAATACTCCTGAATAGTACGCTCGGCAAGCATTCGGATTACTTTCAGGTGTACCAGATAATTATTAAGAAATTCAGGATTCTGTTCGCTGTTGTAGTTCATTTTATTTCAACCGCCTGTTTTATTTATATTTTACATCTGTATCAGTTCAGCCCATAATAGTTGCGTCTTCAAAGCCCGTTTCAATATTGCCGTGAACTACAACAGAATGTCCTGCGAACATATCGTCATCAGCATAATATACTGTAAAATCTCCGTCGACATAAAAAGATATGTCACATATCATAATTCTTTCTGCAAATTCCTTTTCTGTTATCTCGGGAAAATTTTCATTTTCTTCCTCGTCGTCATCGTCGGAATAATATTCATCTGTCAGCCAGTCGTTAGCAAGTTCGGTAAGCTGTTCAGCCGCATACTCACGGATTTTTCTGTCCCATTCCTGACGGTTGTTATAAAAATCTTCGGCTATGGGAAGACATTTATTTATCTCATCATCTTCAATAATTGAAATCCCGACCATATCGCCACACCATTCAATGTCGTTTTCGGTTTCATACTGTTCTAAATCTTTATTGAGAATAAGTTTTCCCAGTACCTTTGAATTAACAGAAACTTCTTTTCTGTACTCTTTGAGCAGGTTTTCAAGAAAATCATTTTTTTCATTGTCAGAAATTATTTCTGTAACATAAATACTGCTCATACGGTATTCATTGTTAATCCACGGTTCACCGTCAAGAAGTTTAGGCAGTCTGCCCTTTATTCTGTAAATGATACCGCCGTTTTTGAAATTATTGTCTGATTTAAAATCTTCCACAGACCAGTCCAGACAGCTTTTTATATTGCTTGTGCGACCGCTTTCAATCTCAATATATCCGAGAATATCAATTGACTTATTCCAGTAATCCTCACCATTACAGTATGAGCCGGAAGCTCCGTTGATAGTCATAACTAAAAATTCCTTTTCTTCTGAGTGAAAACGTTTATTAACGCTTTCGGGGACGTTTTTCATACCTATTCTTCCCATGATTTTACCTCCTGTTTATTTTAAATTCATTATATCATTTATACATTAATTTGTCAATAAAAAAGAACGGAATTTCATCCGTCCTTTTAGTTTTATTTTATTACACTGAATGCGTTGTCGACAATTTTTTCGTCGGGTGATTTTGTAAAACTGCTCACTACAGGTACAACAATAAGCGACACAATCATTGCAAACGCTCCTGCGTTGATAGGTGAGAGGAGATTTATTTTCAGACCCATATCAATAACGGACTGTTTCAGACCGTCAAACGCTGATATGTTCATACTGAATAAAAGCATATGTAAAACACTTATGCCTATACCTGTACAGAAACTTGTCCAGCAGGCAGCCTTTGAAGCCTTTTTCATGAAAAGACCGTAGAGGAAAGGTCCTAAGAATGCACCTGACAATGCACCCCATGAGTAAGACATAAGTGTCGAAATTGACGCATTCTTGTTGCAGGCAATAATTACGGAAATAAACAGGAACACGGCAATAAACACACGCATTACTGTTATTTGCTTTTTCTCTGAAAAATCCTTCACATAAGGTTTTATAAGGTCATTTGTGAGTGTTGAACTTGATGTTAGAACAAGTGACGAAAGAGTTGAAAGAGATGCTGAAAGAACAAGTACAACAACAAGCCCGATAAGTACACTGGGAAGTGCTTTCTGGAGCAGGGCAGGAACCATTGTATCATACACAGGCTTGCCGTTTACTGTTTCAATGAAGTCTTTTCCTGTTTCGTCGGGGTTGAGAGTGCAGTAAAGCCTTACAAATCCGCCCATAAAATAAGAACCTCCTGCAACGACAAGTGCAAAGAAAGTGGAAATAACAGCACCTTTTTTAATAGCCTGTTCGTCCTTTATGGCGTAGAATTTCTGAATCATCTGCGGAAGTCCCCACGTACCGAGCGAGGTGAGGATAACAACGCCGAGCAGATTAAGAGGGTCAGGACCTGTGAGTGAGCCGAGTTTTTCGGTTTCGGCAATCTCGGAAAGCTGTTCAACGGCACTTGAAAATCCGCCTTTTGTTTTTATCGTAAGGGCGACAACCGTTGAAATACCGATTAACATAATAATTCCCTGAAAGAAATCGTTAAGGGCGGTAGCCTTGTAACCGCCGAGTATTACGTAAACTGCTGAAAGTAAAGCCATTGCGATGATGATAATTGTTGAGCCGTTTTCACCGAAGTCGAACACCATTCCGAAAAGCCTTGACAGACCGTTATAAACGGAAGCCGTGTAGGGAATGAGAAAGACGAATACAATGACGGCAGACGCTGTTTTAAGTGACTTTGAGTCAAAACGGTACTCAAAAAATTCTGGCATTGTTTTTGCCTTTAAGTGATTTGACATAAGACGTGTGCGTTTTCCTATAAGGAAAAAGGGGATAAGACTGCCTATTATTGCGTTTCCGATGCCTACCCATGCGGCAGATATACCATACATCCACCCGAACTGTCCTGCATAGCCGATAAATACGACTGCCGAAAAGTAAGTAGTACCGTAAGAAAAGGCAGTAAGCCAGCCTCCGACACTGCGACCGCCCAGCATAAAGTCGTCTGCGGACTTTGTCAGCCGTGAAGTGTAGAAGCCTATTCCTACCATAATGAGAACATATACGGCAAGAATAATTAAAGTTGCGGTTTTCATTTTTTAACTTCTCCGTTCTGTAAAAATTCACCCCTTTAAAGTTTTAACGTTTTAAAGAGATGTATTTTAATTATAATATATACAGT
>CAMWVV010000092.1 GCA_947177755.1 uncultured Ruminococcus sp.
AAATATAAGAAAAAATACTTGCAATTATGGTTAATGTTTGTAATAATATAAGGTAGGTGTAAAAAAATTCAGAATACAAATGTAATATTTTTTTACAGATAAAACAAATACGGAGGGGTTAAAATGAACAAAGCAGTAATACTTGCAGGCGGACAGGGCAAGAGAATGAAAGCAGATATGCCGAAACCGCTTTTTAAGGTACTCGGTGAGCCTATGCTTGAATGGGTAATTTCGGCGTGTGAAAAGGCTGGAATAAGCGATATGTGTGTTGTAAAGGGATTTATGGGCGAAATGATAGACGAATATCTCAACGGAAGATACAGAACGGTTTTGCAGGCGGAACGTCTCGGAACAGGTCACGCAGTAATGCAAGCAGTACCGTTTCTGAAAGAGGACGAAAGCGGAAATACACTTGTACTCTGCGGTGATGCACCGTTCATTGATGAGCAGACTATAAAGGAATCTCTTGAATTTCACGAAAAGCAGAATAATTCCGTAACTGTCATAACGGCTGAGCTTGACAATCCGCACGGTTACGGCAGAATTGTCCGCACGGAAAAGGGTATCAGCGGTATTGTGGAACAGAAAGACGCTTCCGAAGAACAGAAAAAAATCCGTGAAGTAAATTCGGGTGCTTACTGGTTCAGGACGGCAGACCTTATAAAGCTTCTTGACAAGATAACCTGTGAAAACGCACAGAAAGAGTATTATCTTACCGATACTATTTCCATAGCAATTTCTGAAGGGAAAAATGCAGGTGCTTATAAATCTGAAAATCCCGACATAATAAAGGGTGCAAACGACAGAAAAGATTTGCTGAATCTCAATACATACGCAAGAATGGCAGTTATTGAAAAACACCTTGCAAACGGCGTTGAGTTTACCTGCACGGACGGTGTTATTATTGAAAGAGGCGTTGAAATCGGTACGGGTACTGAAATTCTTCCGTCTGTTATCCTGCGTGGAAAAACTAAAATCGGCAATAACTGTGTTATCGGTGAAAACTCTGTAATAGAAAACAGCAGAATCGGCGACAATGTAACTGTAAGCACTTCAAAAATTTATGGTTCGGAAGTTGAAGACGGTACTGAAATAGGTCCGTACGTACATATAAGACCAAAAAGCATTATCAGAAAAGATGCAAAGATATATGATTTTGTTGAAATAAAAAATTCCGTTATAGGCGAAAAAACAGCAGTTGCACATCTTGTATACATAGGCGACAGCGACATAGGCAGAAGAGTTAATATAGGAGCAGGCACTGTTACTGTTAATTATGACGGCATAGAAAAAAGCAGATGCGTTATAGGGGATAAGTGTTTCATAGGCTGTAATACAAACCTTATTGCACCCGTGAAACTCGGAAAGGCTGTATATACGGCTGCCGGAACTACCGTTACAAAGGATATTCCCGAATATGCACTTGTTATTGACCGTGGAGTTATGAAAGTAAAAGAGGGTTATACAATCAGAAAATTCAAGTCACAGTTATAATATAAGAAGTTCCCGTTTTTTTCGGGAACTTTTTACATATAAAAATTTAAGATTATTTTAATAATACTTTACTATAATATATTCATATGCATGAAAGGAGAAAGTTATATGAAATTATTAATAGTCGAGGACGAGATGCAGTTAGCAGACGCTCTCACGGAAATTCTGAAAAGAAATATGTACAATGTCGATACGGTTTATGACGGCATTGATGGTCTTGACAACGCCCTTACAGGTGTTTATGACGGAATTATTCTTGACATAATGCTTCCACGTATGAACGGAATTGAAATTCTCAGGCAGATAAGAAAAGAAAAAATTTCAACGCCTGTACTGCTTCTTACGGCAAGAAGTGAAGTTGAAGATAAGATAAACGGTCTTGACTGCGGTGCTGACGATTATCTTACAAAGCCTTTTGTGACAGGTGAACTTCTTGCAAGGGTGCGTGCAATGACAAGGCGTAAGGGCGAAATCATTGACGAAAACAGGCTTGAATATAACGGTCTTGAACTCAGAAAAAATACCTGCTCCATAATATACGGCGGAAATGATGTGAAATTAAGTCTGAAAGAATATCACATTATGGAGCTTCTTATATCAAACCCCCGTCAAATTCTTCCGAAAGAACGTATTATAGAAAAAATATGGGGTTATGAAAGCGACGTTGAATACAATAATATTGAAGTTTACATATCTTTCCTCAGAAAGAAGATAGCCGTTATTTCAGCACCTGTGCAGATAAAAACCGCCCGTGGTATAGGTTATTCGCTGGAATAGAGGTGAATTTATGTTCAGAAAAGCACAGTTAAAGCTTTTTGCAGTAATCACAAGTATACTGCTTGCAATTTTTATTGCCGTACTGAGTTCCATAAATATTCTTACAAGAACGTTTATGCAGAGGCAGTCAAGAGCGGTTTTACAGCAGATAGCGTGCGGAATGGAATATGACGAAAAAACTGAAACATTCACGTTCACACCTCCCGATGATTTTGACCGCCGTCATGACGAACCGCCTAAAAAATTTGAAAAGAAAACTGAAAGTAATACATTAAAGCCGTCAGAAACAACGGAGGAAGTTACTTCGGAGCAGGAAACGACAGAAGAAGTCAGGGAAATCCCTGAAGAAACAGAATTGGAGATGACAGAGGGAAAAACGGAATTTTCCGCAGAAACTGAACAGCAAACAGAAAAAATTCCTCCCGAAACAGAAGTGCGGACAGAAAAAGCGACCGAATCTGTTATGTCGGAAGAAAATCCGCCTGATGTTAATATTCCCGATTATTCGGGTCAGCCTAACGGAGATAATAACGGCAATGATAATTTCCATCGTCATTCAGACGGCTGGCAGGGCGGTGACAAACCTTTTGATGTTCCTCCGCATGACGACCGCCGTCCCGAAAACAATCAACCCGATAATGAATACAACGATTTCGGTAACCGTTGGGATTTCAATTATAACAATGATTATGAACATGATATTTTTAAACAGTCGTGGAATAATTCAGACTATATTGTTGCTCCGCTTGTCAGTGTTTCCGAAGATAGACAGGAAGATATTCCCGAAAAACAGCCATTTATGGACGACAAGAAAAAATATGAACCTGTTCCGAAATCTTTCGGGTCTATAGAATTTTTTGTCTTGATGGCAGACAGGAACGGAAATTATCTTGCCGTTCTGAATAATGACGATATTGACAGTGAAACCGCTCAGACATATGTTAATAATATACTTAACAAAAAAGAAACTACAGGTATGCTTGATTCGTATCAGTTCTATGATGTGCCGAAAGATAACGGAACTCTTATTGCTTTTACTGATAAAAGCGACGAAACAAAAGTCCTCAGGCAGTTTATCCGTACAACTATTATCATAGGTGCAATTACGCTTGTACTGCTTTCTTTTGCGGGTTATTTTCTCAGTAAAAAAAGCATAGAGCCTATAAAATCGGCTTTTGAAAAACAGAAACAGTTTATTTCCGATGCAAGTCACGAACTTAAAACACCTCTTACCGTCATTTCGGCAAATGCTGATGTGCTTTCAGGTGAAATAGGTGAAAACAGGTGGCTTAATTATATAAAGTCACAGACTGAAAGAATGAATCTTCTTGTAAATGACCTGCTCAGTCTTACACGTCTTGAAAACAATACTTCAAATTTTATATGTACGGATTTCAATTTAAGTCAGGCGGTGACAAATACGGCACTGCCTTTTGAGTGCAGGGCTTTTGAAACAAACAAGAAATTTATAGTTGACGTTGAGGACGGTATAACCGTAAACGGCAGTGAGCAGCATATCAAGCAGATGGTGGCTATTTTTATTGACAATGCCCTGAAATATTCAAATGACGGCGGTATGGTTCGTGTGAAACTTAAAAGACAGGGCGAGAAGAAAATATTTTCTGTATATAATACAGGTTCGGGAGTAAAGGAAGAAGAAAAAGACAGGATTTTTGAAAGATTCTACAGAAGCGATGACTCACGCTCACGGCAGAACATCAGCGGTTACGGTCTCGGTCTTGCAATAGCGAAGTCCATAATAGACAAGCATAAGTTTAAAATAAGCGTCGAAAACGACGAGGGAAAAAGCATCTGTTTTGCTATTGTCATGTAAAGCTTTGAATAAAATCAAATATTCCGCACACACTTACTTAAAAGGAGGCGGAATATTATGAACATAACACCCGAAATGTACAGTGAAATGACGGAAAAAGCTTCCCCCAAATCCAACTCAAAGGTAAATGTAAGTGTTGCCTTTGCGGTGGGCGGGGGAATCTGCGTAGTGGGACAGATTTTAATGACAATTTTTGAACGGTACGGACTTGACAGAACGTCCGCAAGTGCGTGGACTTCAATAATCCTTGTCACAGCAAGTGCGGTGTGTACGGGTCTCGGCTGGTATCAGAAACTTGCAAAACACGCAGGAGCAGGTACGCTTGTACCGATAACGGGCTTTTCAAATGCAATAAGTTCTTCTGCTATAGAATCAAAGTCAGAGGGGTATATACTCGGTGTGGGTGCAAAGATATTCACAATAGCAGGACCAGTTATACTTTACGGACTGGCGGCGGCGGTTCTCTACGGAATTATATATTATATATTCTGACAGATAAAAAAACAGGCGGGGTAAATTTTACCCTGCCTAATACAAAATAAATTCAAAATAAATATGTGTAGAACAAAAGAAAGGAGACAACAAAACGAGTGTAAATAACTAAAATATTATTTAACACTGTAGTCATTATATCTCATTTTTGTGTTTCAGTCAAGAGAATTTTGAAAAAAATTATGGAATTACATCAATTTCTGTCATTTTAGACAATATTCCGACAGGCTACTACAGCGTTTTACACAAATAATTTTGCTGAAATATTTATGAAAATCCGTGATATTATATTATAATATATATTTGCATAATTTACAAAAAGCGGTCTGAAAAGAGAAAAATATGTGTTCTGATTACATAAATTATTTATATATGATTTGATTTTAATAAATCAGGAAAATTTCCGTCCTTTAAGGCGGAAGTTTCTTTTTTGTGAAAAATATTGCTCTTGTTTATTTTTTATGGTATAATTACTTTAAAATTATAAGGACGTGATTTTATGCATAAAATAAGGTGGTCTGCGATAAGGCATAAGCTCGAAAAAGAATATCTCGCTGATTCGCTGAAAGGTCATATCCAGTACTTTGCGACAAGTTACAGCAAGTGTCCCGACCACGAGGGAAGAGCGTCAATCCTGTTTGACGGCGTGGAAATAATATCGGGCAGTTACTATGAGCAATGGAACAAGGCACACCTGCTCCCTAAAGACGAAAATTTTGAATTAAGGGTTTCGGGGTGGGAATTTCCTATTGTGGACGATGTGGCTTTGAAGTTCGGACAGTTTGACCAGCGTTGTTTATACAGGGCTTTTGATGAATTTGACAATCAGTCTATAGAAAAAAGCCTTTCCAGTGAAAACGCCATTGTCAGAATATTCGCACTCCTTGACCGTCGCACAGGTAAAAGACGTTTGTTGTCCATGAAAGACAATATTAAAAATGAGGGCGAAATATTTCAGACATTTTTTAAAATACGTGCGAATGCTGAGGGAATATTATGAAAAAGGAAGTATCAGGCAATACACTTATGATAGACAGGTGGTTTTATAATAAACCAAATCTTACTCCCGATAAAAACGGAAATATAGTTTTAATACATAAAGTTTCATTCGGTCCACTGGAGTGCTGGGAATGGGGAATTGATTCAGACAACAGACCGTATGAAATTTATGAATGGTGTGAAAATGATTTATACAAAGATGAAAATTATAAAAAATATATTTCATGTGCGGAACTCAAACAAAAGTTAAATGATATGATAGAAATTGTAAGCAATACAAAACTTTCTGAATGGTCTTTAATTTATAAAAAGGGAATGGAATTGATTAATAACTTTTGTTTCTGATTAGGAGGAGATAATGAAATGAAAAAAATTATGTGTGTTTTTGTGTCATCTTTAATATTCATGCTTTGTGCGTGTAATGACAAACTTATAAACATGGGAAAGTCGGACAATGGCAAGTATGTATCTATTTTATGGGACGACAGAATATATACACCTTTCTGTGTTGTTTCAAAAGGTGACTGCGGTAAAAAAATCGGCTGTATTGACGGCGACAAAGATGATATTGTCAGTCTTTATAAAGATTTATCTTCAGAAGAATGGATTGCAAATTATCTCACTATGGATGGCGGTGCTATGCTTTATAAGGAAATAAATGTTACTGATATTCCATATGGTCTTGAACGGGAATATGAAACATAAAAGAAATAAATACAAAGGAGAGAGCAATGAAGAATTTACTTTTTATAGGTGATGTTGTTGGAAATGCAGGGTGTGAATTTCTTTCCGAAAAATTACCGCAGATAAAACGGCAGTATAATATTGATATTACTGTTGTGAACGCCGAAAATTCCGCACAGGGAAACGGTGTTACAAGAATGTCGGCTGAATCTGTCATAAATGCGGGTGCTGATGTCATAACCACGGGAAATCACGCTTTCAGACGCAGGGAAGAACTTGATGTATATGATAAGGATTATATTATAAGACCTGCAAATTATCCAGAGGGGGCTTGTGTCGGAAAAGGCGTATGTGTTCTTGATATGGGATCTTATTCTGTTGCCATAGTCAATCTTATGGGAACAGTCTATCTTGAACCGCTTGACAATCCTTTTACAAAAATCGATGAGATTCTTAAAGAAATCAATACGAAAAATATCTTTGTGGACTTTCATGCGGAGGCTACTTCAGAAAAAAAGGCTATGGGTTATCATCTCGCCAAAAAAGTAACGGGCGTTTTCGGAACGCATACCCATGTGCAGACCGCCGACGAAACTGTTATTGACGGTCACACCGCCTATATAACTGATGTTGGAATGACAGGTGTTGAAAAGTCATGTCTTGGTGTGGAAATAAAACCTGCTGTTGACAGGCTGAGATTCCGTATGCCTGTACGTTTCAGAGAAGCGGAGGGGAAATGTTTCCTTTGCGGTGTGGTTGTTGCCTTTGATGAAAAATCGGGCAAATCGCACAAAATTGAACGCATTATTATTAGATAATATACAAAAATGATTATAAAGACTAAAATTTTCATTTTATTAATTGACAAATCCGTTTTTGTGTGTTAAAATATATTTGTCGGGTATTATCCGATATTATTTGTCTCAAAGACATATTAACATTTGAAACGCAGGAGGGTCATTATCATGGAAGTTTTAAAAGTTTCATCACATTCATCACCAAATTCTGTTGCCGGAGCAATTGCCGGAGTTATCAGAGAACAGAAAGCCGTTGAGGTTCAGGCAGTAGGAGCAGGCGCTGCAAATCAGGCTGTAAAAGCAATAGCAATCGCAAGAGGTTATCTCGCACCGATTGGTATTGACCTTATTTGTATTCCCGCATTTGCTAATATTCAGATTGACGGCGAGGAAAGAACCGCTATCAAGCTTATCTGCGAACAGAGGTAAACTCAGAATTAAAAGCTTTTTTCACGGGACGGACTTGGTTCGTCCCTGATTTTATATAAATCCGATTGGAGTGTGGATTATGCCCGAAATGCTGTTTAACGGAATAGAAACTTTAAAGGGCGTCGGACCTGCAAAGGCTGAAAAATATCAGAAATTTGGTATAAAATCAGTTTATGAACTGCTTTGCCATTTTCCGAAAAATTACCTTGATTTTCACTGTAATGTTACGGTACGGAATGCAATGATAAATGAATATAACTGTCTTAAACTCAAAATAAAAAGCAAGTCAAAGCCACAGGCAGTGAGAGACAGGCTTGTTGTCTGTAAGGCTGTCGCAACCGACGGAACAGACGATATAACTATAGTTATGTTCAATAATGTATATGCCTTTCAGTACCTGAGGACAGACTATGAGTATTATATGTACGGAAAAGTTACTGAAAATCTTTTCGGAAAAGAAATAAATTCTCCCGTATATATACATTCGGGTGAAAAGAATTTCATACAGCCCATATATAAACTTACTCAGGGGCTTACCGTTAATATGGTTCGTGCAGACATGAAACAGGCTCTTTCCGTTATGAAAAACGAACCCTTTGAAACATTGTCGGAAAGTATCATGGAGAAATACAGTCTTTGTCCGCTTATGTGGTCTTTTGAAAATATTCATTTTCCCGACAGCAGTGTTTCAGCGGAAAAAGCACGCCGTCGGCTCGCTTTTGACGAACTTCTTAAATTACAACTTGGTATGCTGATTATGAAAAACCGTGCAAGAGTGCGCACAGGATTTAAAATGGACAGTTCTATTAAAATTTCCGACTTTATAAAAGGTCTGCCCTTTGAACTTACAGCCGACCAGAAAAAAGCATCTCTCGAAATAGTAAACGACCTTTGCCGTGATACTCCTATGAATCGGCTTTTACAGGGTGATGTGGGAAGCGGAAAGACTGCCGTTGCGGCAATTGCCTGCTGTTTTTCGGCAAGAAACGGCATACAGTCCGCACTTATGGCTCCCACCGAAATACTGGCAGTCCAGCATTTCAGGACTCTGAGCGGTTTTCTTGAACCGTTCGGAATCAAAGTATGTTTACTTACAGGTTCACTTAAAAACAAGGAAAAAACCATACTCCATGAAAAAATATCAAATGGTGAATATGATGTTGTTGTGGGAACTCATGCCATTATACAGAAAGATGTTAAGTATAAGTCGCTCGGTCTTGTCATAACGGACGAACAGCACCGTTTCGGTGTCGCACAGAGGGCGGCTCTCGCAGAAAAGGGAAATACTCCTCACAAGCTTGTAATGTCCGCCACACCCATACCGAGAACGCTCGCTCTTATTATTTACGGTGATTTGGACATCTCCGTTATCGCACAGCTTCCGAAAGGAAGAAAGCCTGTAAAGACTTATGCCGTTACTGGAAAAATGCGTCACAGGGCTTTTAATTTCGTGCGTGAACGTCTTGCGGAGGGCAGGCAGGCTTATGTTGTATGCCCGATGATTGAGGAAAGCGAAAGTGAACTTTTTGCGGTAAAGTCATATGCGGAAAATGCCATGAAATGCGACCTTGCAGGCTATAAAACCGAACTTCTTCACGGTAAAATGAAACCTGCCGAAAAAGACAGGGTTATGCAGGATTTCCGTGACGGAAAAACTGATGTTCTTATATGTACAACTGTTGTTGAGGTGGGTGTGGACGTTCCGAATGCGGCAGTTATAGTTATAGAAAACGCCGAGCGTTTCGGACTTTCACAGATTCATCAGCTGAGGGGACGTGTGGGACGTGGTCAGTTTGAAAGTTCGTGCATACTTATAACAGATAATACTTCTGAAGAATGTCTGCAAAGAATGAAAATAATGTCATCCAAAACAGACGGCTTTGAAATATCGGAGGAAGATTTGAAGATGCGTGGTCCTGGCGATTTCTTCGGAAACGCACAGCACGGTCTTCCGCCAATGAAAATAGCAGACTTATCATGCAGTAACGAAATTATGAACATGGCACGTAAATGTGCGGAGGAGATTCTTACAGATGACCCCATACTTGAAGAATCCTGTCACAGTTTTCTGAAAATGGACGTTATAAGACTTTTTGACAAGGATATAATAGGTTAATCTATCTTTCTGGAAAATTTTTCTGTGAGATTTGTACGGATATACCGTGATTCTGAAAATTTTTTCAAAAAATCTGAAATTTTTTTCAAAAAACGCTTGACAAATCGTGAAACCTGTGATATAATAATATACGTCGTCAGGGACAAGACGATAAAAATTAAGAAAGCAACGGGGGTTTAGCTCAGCTGGGAGAGCATCTGCCTTACAAGCAGAGGGTCACAGGTT
>CAMWVV010000093.1 GCA_947177755.1 uncultured Ruminococcus sp.
GATATAATACGATTAATAATATTTAACAAAGGAGATCTTTATGAAAAAATTAATGAAAAGAAGATGTTTATGAATAAGATTTATCCTTATGAACGTAAAATATATTACTATGAAACCGATAAGATGGGCATAGTCCATCACTCGAACTACATAAGAATCTTTGAGGAATCAAGAATGAATTTTCTTGAACAGGCTGATATGTCGTATGCAAGAATTGAATCCGCAGGACTTTATGTGCCTATTTTGTCGGTGGAATGTCACTATAAAAAACCGCTTACCTTTGATGAGCCTTTTGCTGTCTACTCAATGATTACGAAATTCAACGGCGTTGTGCTTGATATTGAGTACAGGATAGTGAGCCGTAAAACAGGTGAGATATGCATAACGGGGAAGTCCTCGCAATGTTTCACTGACACGAATATGAAACCCGTCCGCACAAAACACAGATATCCCGAAATATATAATGTTCTTTCGGAGTATGTCAACTATGAAATTCGGGACTGAAATTTCTTACGATTTTTACAAAATATACCTTGTAATTCAGTGCGGAATATGATATAATATCTTTTATAAAAACTTACATTGGAGGGGAAACAGAATGGCTATAACAGAAGCAGTTGAAAACTATCTTGAAACTATACTTATTCTTTCAAAGAAACAGCCCGATGTCCATGCGATTGACATATGTTCATATCTCGGATATTCACGCCCGACGGTTTCTATCGTTCTCAAAAAAATGAAAGAGGATAATCTTGTGATTGTTGACAGCGACAACCATATTACTCTGACTGAAAAGGGTCGTGACGTTGCGGAAAATATTTATGACCGTCATAATATTCTGTCGGAATTTTTTATGTTTCTCGGCGTTTCACATGACAATGCGGTTGAAGATGCCTGCAAAATAGAGCATGACCTTTCAGACGAAACATATTCGTTACTGAAAGCACATTATTTTGAACTCGCAGGAAAAGCAGATAAGAAATCTGAATAATTTTGTCCGGAGGATATAATGGGTAAATATGAAACATTCAGGGAAAAATATCCCTTATTTATATATAAGTCATATAAGATAACAGAAAACGAAAAAGCAGTTGACGTAAACTATGAGTTTTCAATACCTGAGTTTGCCGACTTTCACCCTGCGTGGAGTTTTCCGAAACCAAAGAATATAAGTGTTTCGGGTGATTCAACGTTTGAAAGACTGGTTTTCTCACTCGGAATGGCAGAAGCGGTAAGTTACTGGAAAGCTGTGTGTCCGCCCGAAATGCGTGTTGAATGCGGTGAACTTTCGGCAGAACAGATACAGTGGTGGAAAAAATTATATTTCAACGGACTGGGCGAATTTTTCTATGTCAATAATATAAATGCGGATTATGATGATTTTGTTAATATAAATCCGACCGGAAAATTTTGCAGTGAAAATACGTCAGAACTTCCCGAACTTTACGGCTGTCTTGTGGCAGTAGGAGGGGGAAAGGATTCCGCTCTTACACTTGAAACTCTCACAAATGCAGGGATTGAGTGTAAATGTTATTCTATAAACAGTCGCAATTCAATAACCGCAACCGTAGAAACCGCTGGACTGTCGTCTGAGATACTTATTACCGCACGGCGGAAATTTGACCGTTCACTTGTAACTTTAAACAGTCAGGGCTGTCTTAACGGTCACACGCCGTTTTCTTCGGTGGTGGCATTTTCGGCTGAAATTACCGCATATCTTAACCGTCTGAAATATATTGTGCTTTCAAACGAATCAAGTGCGAATGAAAGCACTGTTTTCGGAAAGAGTGTAAACCACCAGTATTCAAAAAGCTTTGAGTTTGAGCAGGATTTTCATTTATATGAGGAAAAATATCTTTGTACGGGAATTTATTATTTCAGTTTTCTGCGACCGCTTTCAGAATTTCAGATTGCAAAGATGTTTGCTTCTCACAAAAAATATCTGCCTGTTTTCAGAAGCTGTAATCTCGGCGGAAAAGTTTCGCCTGATATATGGTGCGGAGAGTGTCCGAAATGTCTTTTTGTGTGTCTGATTCTTTCACCGTTCCTTACAGACGACGAACTGACGGAGGTTTTCGGGAAAGACCTGCTGAATGATACTTCAATGACTGAATATTTCAACGAACTTATCGGACAGTCTGTCCATAAACCGTTTGAGTGTGTCGGCAGTATTGATGAAGTGAATCTTGCTGTTTCACTTGCGATACGCAGACGTGAACAGCATGGCGAAAGTCTGCCGTTTCTGCTTGACGGATACAAGAAAAACGGTTTTTATCAGCCCGAAAATCTTGACGAAAAAAATACGGCGTACTGCAAATATTTCAATGACGAAAATCTTCTCCCCGATTCTTTCAGGGAAATACTTTTAAATGAAATGGAGCGACTTCTTTGAATAATTTCACGGAATATCTGAAAAAATACACTGAAAACAAGTCCGTATGTATACTCGGTTTCGGACGTGAGGGAAAGTCTACCTACAGGCTTATTGAAAAATACTGTTTGCCGTCGTCGGTTGCAATATCCGACCTGAACCCCGTTGACCGAAATGCATATAATCTTCCCGAAGATGTCAGAATTATTACGGGTGAAAATTATCAGGACTGTCTTGACGATTTTGACATTGTTTTCAAGTCACCTGGGATTGTCCTGAAAAAACAGCCGTCTGAACTCAGGTGCGAGATAACCTCTGAAACACAGGTTTTCTTTACGGTATACAGGGAGCAGATTATAGGAATTACAGGCACTAAGGGCAAAAGCACGGTTTCGTCGCTTATTTACCATATACTGAAAGAATCGGGAAAAGACACATATCTTGTCGGAAATATAGGTGTACCTGTTTTCGACATTGCGGAGGACGTTAAAGAAAATACTATTATAGTATGCGAACTCTCGTGCCACCAGCTTGAATATATGACGGTTTCACCTGAAACAGCGGTTTTCCTCAATCTCTATGAGGAGCATTTAGACCATTACGGCACTATGGAAAACTACTACAACGCAAAGAAAAATATCTATCTGCACCAGAAAGAATATGACTGTCTGGTTATTAACAGTGATATTGGGACGGGATATACTCAGGCGGCTTATGAATATACAATATCCGCCGAAAATCCGGACGCTGATATTTACGTTTACAGCGGAATTGCGGACAAAATTCATATTCATGACAACGGCATAGAGAATATTTATAATATTCCCACCGACAAGATAAAATTGTTAGGCGTTCATAATCACTATAATATAGCTGTTGCGTATTTTGTAACGGCTTTCTGCCATGTGGAGCAGGAGGAATTTGAAAAGGCACTTTATACTTTCAATCCGCTTGCACACCGTCTTGAATACGTCGATACAGTGGACGGCGTTCGCTATTATGATGATTCTATTTCAACGGCTTGTGCCACTGCTGTTGAGGCACTGAAAAGTGTTCCGAATGCCAAAACCGTTCTGATAGGCGGTATGGACAGAGGTATTGACTACACGACACTTGTCGATTTTCTTAATATCTGTGATGTGAATGTAATATGTATGGAAACTTCGGGAAAACGTATTTTTGACATGATTCGGAATATGGATTTTGTAAATTCCGAACGTGTTCACTATGTTCCGCATCTTGAAGACGCTGTGAATCTTGCTCATGAAATAACGCCGAAAGGCACAAGCTGTGTGCTTTCACCTGCTGCGGCAAGTTATGGTATTTTTAAGAATTTTGAAGAACGTGGCGACGTTTTCAAGAAGCTTGTAAAAGAATTGATTCATGATTGAATTTGTTCTTGACTTTTACGGAAAAATTATGTATAATATATGTACTGAAATTTTTGCGGGCAGGTGATAATGTGGATAAGCACAGACAGATTGCGTTTATTGCGGCTTTTATTATAGCTATGATTATTATGATGATTGGTAAAGCCTGTACTGACAGCACAATGAAAAAAAATCAGGCAAAACCTGTACAGTTTTCAGGTACTTCGCAAGATGTTCCCGAATACAATAACAGTAATAATAATTACAATAATAACAACAACGGTTATAACAACACTCCTCAGCAGAATAATCAGATTCAGACGGAGGCAGTCCAGCAGATTACAGAGCCACAGGTGGAATATGTTACCAATATGTTAGGTGAGATTATCGGAACGGCAGAACCTGCAACAACCGCTGTACAGCCTGTAACCGACGAAAACGGAGAGTATTCCGAAACACCTGTTATTCAGGAAACTACTCAGGGAAAATCTATTCTTGAACAGTACAACGAGGAAAAACAAAATAATCAGAGCAAGAATAAAAACGGAAATTCCGATAGTTCCGTTAAACAAAACGGAAATTATCAGACTCCTTCCGAAATAAAAATAACAATTCATTAATTTACGGAGGTAAAAATGGTTACTATTGAAATGGAAAACGGTAAGAAGATTAAAATTGAACTCTATCCCGACATTGCCCCGATAACCTGTGAGAACTTTGAAAAGCTCGTAAAGGACGGTTTTTATAACGGTCTTACTTTCCACAGAGTTATTGCAGGTTTTATGATTCAGGGCGGTTGTCCTCTCGGAAACGGAACAGGCGGTCCGGGCTGGAACATCAAGGGCGAATTTTCTTCAAACGGCGTTAAGAATGACCTTAAGCATACAAGAGGGGTAATCTCTATGGCTCGCTCCATGATGCCCGATTCAGCAGGTTCGCAGTTCTTTATCATGCACGAGGACGCTCCGCACCTTGACGGTCAGTATGCTGCTTTCGGTAAGGTGGTTGAGGGCATGGACGTTGTTGATGAAATAGCAGATGTTGCTACAAATTACAACGATATGCCGATTGAACCGCAGATTATGAAAAAAGTTACAATGGAATAATACAAAAATGCCGGAAACAGAAAAATTCCGGCATTACTTTATGAAAGGAATGATTTTATGCTTTATATAGGCTGTCATCTTTCGGCATCGAAAGGTTACACGGCTATGGGCAGACAGGCTAAGGAAATCGGTGCAAATACTTTTGCATTCTTTACGAGGAATCCCCGTGGTGGTTCTGCAAAGGAAATAAAATCCGACGATGTGGTAAAATATATTGAACTTTCTGAAAAGCTTGCTTTTGGAAAACTTGTCGCCCATGCACCCTATACAATGAATCCATGTTCCGCCGACGAAAAAATAAGACGGTTTTCACGTCAGGCAATGGCGGATGATTTGAAACGTATGGAAAACACTCCGCATAATTACTATAATTTTCACCCAGGTTCGCACGTAAAACAGGGTGTTGACATAGGTATTGAATTTATTGCCGAACAGCTTAACGAGGTTCTTACGTCGGAACATTCAACAATTGTACTTCTTGAAACAATGGCTGGCAAGGGTTCTGAAATCGGAAGGAGTTTCGAGGAACTGCGTGCGGTGATGGACAGAGTTGAACGAAAGGAAAAACTTGGTGTGTGCTTTGATACCTGTCATGTCTGGGACGGCGGTTACGATATAGTAAATAATCTTGACGGCGTTCTGGAAAAGTTTGATAAAATCATAGGTATCGGAAAAATCAAAGCGGTTCACCTGAATGACAGCATGAATCCGCTTGGTTCTCATAAGGACAGGCACGCAAAAATAGGTGAGGGACATATAGGTGCGGACGCTCTTGTTAAATTTATAAACCGCCCCGAATTAAAGGGTCTGCCCGTTATTCTTGAAACTCCGAATGACATGGAAGGTTATGAAAAAGAGATAAAATTTCTTCGTGAAAACTACAGTGAATAAAAAAGAGCGTACTTATCGTACGCTCATATTTTAATCAGTCAATTGTAACGATTTCGCCATAAAGTTCACGGGGTGCGCCTACAGCGTTTGATTCGTCCGTATCAATGTGCATTGCACGTGCATATTTTTCGGATACACGGCATACAACGTCACCGAGAACGGCACTTCTTTCAGGAGTTTCAAGCTTTACCCATACAACCTGCTTGTCTTTAACACCGAGTTCTTCAGCGTCGGCAGGTGTGAGGTGAATGTGTCTTTTTGCAACAATAACGCCTTCAGAAATTTCAACTTCACCGACAGGACCTACGAGTTTGCAAGCTCCTGAACCTGCAATATCGCCTGATTCCTTTACGGGTGCGGAAATACCTATTGAACGTGCGTCAGTGGCGGAAAGTTCAACCTGAGTTTCGGGACGGACAGGTCCGAGAATTGAAACTCCTGCCAGTTCCTTTTTAGAACCTACTACAGTTACTCTTTCCTCACAGGCATACTGTCCCGGCTGAGAGAGGTCTTTTTTCTTTGTGAGTTCATAGCCCTTTCCGAAAAGAATTTCAAGATGTTCCTGAGTAACGTGAACGTGTCTTGCAGATGTTTCAACGATAAATTTGTTTGACATTTTAAACATACCTCCATGATTTTATTGTCCGACTTACATCGGATATTCTAAATATATTTTACACCTTTTTGTGAAAAAGGTCAAGGGCTGCACGGAAAATTATGTAAAAAACAGTGTTATCATGTACAAACAATATAAAAATAAAAAACCACCCGATAAGGCGGTTTTTAAAAGCGTCCCGAAGAGGAGTCGAACCTCCGACCTGCTGCTTAGGAGGCAGCCGCTCTATCCTACTGAGCTATCGGGACATAACATATATATTATACCACATCAAAATCAGAATTGCAATAGTTTCGGAAATATTTTATTTTTTTATCAAATTACGCTGAAGATTGACATTTTTTTTCTTTCTGATATAATAGTATATAGAAAAGGAGTGGATTAAAAAATGGAGGAAACAGTAACATCTGTCATATCGGAGACGGTCACATCTGCCGTATCTGAAACAGTAACAGCAACTGAACCTGTTGTTATTGAGACAATACAGGAACAGGTAAGCAAGGCATCAAGTGTGTTTTCGGGAATGGCACAGTATTTTGCAGGTCTGCTTCCGTCGCTGATAACGGCGGTTATAGTGCTTGTTATCGGCATACTGATTTCAAGACTTATCGCACGTCTTACCGCAAAGGCAATGAAAAAGTCAAATATAAACATTGCTGCAAAAAATTTTCTTGTATCACTGGTGAGAATACTTTTATATGTAATTGTTATAATCATGTCGCTGTCGCTTCTGAATGTTCCGATGTCGTCAATAATAACGATTTTCGGTGCAGCAGGACTTGCAGTCAGCCTTGCGTTGCAGAACTGTCTTTCAAACCTCTGCGGCGGATTTATAATACTCTTTTCAAAACCGTTTACATCAGGAGATACTATTGAACTCGACGGAACTGTAGGAAAAGTTGACACAATAAGCGTTCTCTACACCAAAATAAAAACTTTTGACGGAAAAACTGTCTTTATTCCGAACGGTAAAATTTCAGACGCTAAAATAATTAATTATACCGAAAGCCCGACAAGGCGTATTGACCTTACTTTTGATATAAGTTATTCTGCCGACTACGAAAAGGCACGTCTGATTATTCTTGATATACTTAAAAATAACCCTTCTGTCCTTGACGAGCCTGCTCCGATTGTGAGAATGAGTATGCATAAGGACAGTTCCGTTGCGGTTGATACTCTTGTATGGGTTGAAAATGAAAATTACAATTCGGTAAGATACAGCATAATCGAAAAAGTGAAATTCGCATTTGACAGAGAGGACATTGAAATACCTTTCAGTCAGCTTGATGTACATATAAAAAATTAACACGGAGGAATTATGGACAATAGGGGCGAAAGCAGTTCGTACAAAAGAAAAAGAGTATCAAAAGCAAGACTGCGTTTCCGTCGTTTTGTTGTGTTTGTGGTGATATTGTTTCTTGTATGGTGGTTCAATAATTATACGCTGAAAATTACCCGTGTTGACCTTGTGTCTGATAAAATTACAAATCCTGTGCGTATTACGGTGATAAGCGACTGTCATTCCACAAAGTACGGCATAAGCAACAGTACAATACTTCATAAAGTTGAAAGAACAGACCCCGATATAGTTCTTATACTCGGTGATATGTACACAAGAAACAGTCCGTGGGACATTATTGAAATACCGATTGAATTGACACAGTCAATAGTTGATGCAGGATATTCCGTGTATTTTATTACAGGCGACCATGACACTGACGAAGAGTATATTGAGGCAATGGCTGAAACGGGTGCGAAAGTCATGAACTACAATTCCGAAAAGGTGAATGTCAATGGAAATAACATACAGATTTTCGGGATAGACAATGTTTACTATTCCCCGACATTTGACCTAAAAAATGCTTTTACTCTTGATAATGACTGTTACAGTATACTTATGGCACATATACCGAATTATGAAAAGTTTGCAGATTTCGGTGCTGACCTTACTGTTTGTGCGGACACTCACGGCGGAATGATTCAGCTTCCTTTCGGTCTTGGTGCTGCAATTGATTCGTCAACTATGGAATGGTTTCCCGAAATCCGTGGAAATAGTACGGTCTATGACAAAGGTCTTTTTGACTATTCAAACGGCACGATGTTCATAACTTCCGGTATAGGAGTTTCTCCTGTTCCTGTGAGATTCAATAACCGTCCGGAAATTGCGGTTATAGATATACAACCCGAATAAATAAAGAAATAAGGTGAAATAATGTATGCAGATATAGCTATAATAGGCGGAGGAGCTTCGGGATATGCGGCAGCGGTTGAGGCGGCGGAAGTCTGTCCCGACGCTGAAATTGTAATTGTCGAAAGACTTTCGAGAACAGGAAAAAAATTAATTGCCACAGGAAACGGAAAGTGCAATTTAAGTAATAAGTCTTTAAAAGCGGAAAACTACCACGGTTCTGTAGATGCAATGAAGATAATAAATAAAACGCCCGACTATAACGATTTTTTTGTTAATGAAATGGATATAGTGTGTGTTTCGGGAAGTGAGGGCAGAGAGGGCGGAATATATCCGCACAGCAACAGTGCGACAACTGTTGTCAATGCTTTCCGTCTGAAAATCGCTTCATTAGGTATAAAGGAGATATGTGACTTTGAAGTAAAAAGTATATCACAGAATAAAGGAAAGTATATTCTTAAATCAGATGACAATCAGATTATATGTAAAAAAATTATAATTGCCTGCGGAGGATATGCAGGGACTTCATTCGGTACAGACGGCTCAATGCTCCGTATATTGAAAAACATGGGCTATAAAACGGCTAAAATATGCCCTGCCGTTGCACCGCTGAGAATAAGCCCTGACAGACTTAAAGGACTTAAAGGTGTTCGTGCAAAGGGCAGAATATCGGCGGTTTCGGACGGAAAAATTCTGAAAACCGAAACAGGTGAAATTCAGTTTAATGAGAATAATATTTCAGGAATATGTGTTTTTAACCTTGCCTATCTTTTTCAGCAGTATGAGGGTAAATTGTTTCTGCGTGCGGATTTGCTTCCCGAAATGGACAGGAATAATTTGATTGCTTATCTTGAAAAGGTACGGAAAAACAGGTCTGAATACAATATTGAAGAATTTCTGACAGGTATTTTTGTAAAAAATCTTGCTGTGTATCTTGCGAAAAATGCCATTCACAGACCAATGACTGACAAAATAAACAGTATTAAGGACGACGAAATAAAAAAGCTTGCCGAGACTGTAAAGTGTCTTGAATTTGAAGTGAATGGCTGTTCACCGTGGCAGAACGCACAGGCAACCTGCGGAGGAATCCTCAATGAATGCATTACGGAAAATCTTGAATCAAAACTACATAAAGGGATTTATTTCTGTGGTGAAATTCTGGATACTGTCGGCGACTGTGGCGGATATAATCTTCAATG
>CAMWVV010000094.1 GCA_947177755.1 uncultured Ruminococcus sp.
CATACAAAGGAGTGTTTTTCTATGATTAAAACTATTGTTAAAATTGACGGCATGATGTGCGGAATGTGTGAAAAGCACGTTAACAATGCAGTAAGCAGAGCCTTTGTGACCGAAAATATCACATCTTCCCATAAAAAAGGCGAGACAGAAATAATTTCAGAAACAGCACCCGACGAAACAAAACTGCGTGAAGCAGTTGAAAAAGAGGGTTATAAGGTGGTTTCCGTAACAAGCGAACCTTATGAAAAGAAAAAATTCGGTTTATTCAGAAAATTATAAACTTCTTTTCTGCTGTATTTCTGTAATACGGCAGTTTTTTTATTTATAAGAAAGGAATACATAAAAAATGAACATTCAGATTTCAGAACATTTCACACTCAAAAAACTTTTAAGTTTCTGTTTGCCGTCAATAATAATGATGGTTTTCACATCAGTATACGGCGTTGTGGACGGGCTTTTTGTATCTAATTACGCAGGTGATACGGCTTTTTCGGCTGTAAACTTCATAATGCCGCTGCTAATGGCTTTTGGTTCACTCGGCTTCATGTTCGGAACAGGAGGAAGTGCCATAGTTGCAAAAACCATAGGAGAGGGCAGAAAAGACAGGGCAAACGAATATTTCACAATGATAGTCTGTGCAAATGCTATAGTCGGCATTGTGCTTGCTGTGCTTGGTTTTATTATCCTTAAACCTGCTACCGTCCTTATGGGTGCGGACGAAAATATGACAGATTACTGTATGCAGTATGGCAGAATACTTATATGTGTTGTACCTTTTTTCATGTTGCAGAATGTTTTTCAGAGTTTCTTTGTTGCCGCAGGCAAGCCCGATATGGGTCTTAAAATATCCGTTTTATCGGGTGTTGTAAATATGGTATTTGACTTTTTATTCATAGGCATATTCAAATGGGGCGTACAGGGTGCGGCGGCAGCTACGGCACTCTCACAGGTTGTCGGTGCAGTAATACCCATATTCTACTTTGCCTCACAAAACAACAGTATGCTTAAATTCGTAAAATTCAGATTCAACAGAAAAATTATATTCCGCACCTGCACAAACGGCTCTTCCGAACTCATGACGAATATTTCAATGTCGGTTGTAAATATGCTCTATAACAGCCAGCTTATGAAATATGCAGGTCAGGACGGTGTAGCCGCTTACGGCGTTATAATGTATGTAAGTTTCATATTTGTATCAATATTCATAGGCTTTTCAATTGGTTCTGCACCTATCGTAAGCTACAACTATGGTGCAAAAAATTCCGACGAACTGAAAAATATCCTCCGCAAAAGTATTTCGGTAATTGCCTGTACTGCCGTTGCAATGACTTTACTTTCACAGGTTATCGCATATCCGCTTGCAAAAATATTCGTCGGCTATAAACCCGAACTTTTTAAACTCACTGTACACGCTTTCAGGATTTACGCAGTATCATTTTTAATATCGGGATTCAATATATACGGCTCGTCGTTCTTTACGGCACTTAATAACGGCGTGGTATCAGCAGCCATATCATTCCTGAGAATGTTTCTGTTTCAGATGGTAATGGTACTTGTTATTCCTATGATTTTCGGTCTTAACGGAATATGGGTATCAATTATCGTTGCAGAACTTCTTGCCCTCTTTGTAACACTGTTCTTTATTTTCCGCAACAAGTCAAAGTACGGCTATATGTAAAATTTTCATTTGACTATCACACGTTTTGATTGAAAACAGGAAATATATGTGTTATAATTATATATCACAACAGGAAAGGTGTGTATACATTGGCTAAAAAGAACGAAACGATTATAAAACCCGCCCCCGTCAGAATTAATGCTCCTGTGGATTCGGGGCTTACTTCAGAACAGGTAAACAAAAGACTTGCCGACGGTTTCGGCAATACACCTGTTGAATCTCCGTCAAAAACTGTCAAGGAAATTATAAGCGAGAATGTTTTTACTTACTTCAATTTTATATTCTTTATTCTTGCGTGTCTGCTTGTTTTCGTCGGCTCTTACCGTGACATGACATTCATTCCCATCATTATCGCAAATACCCTCATAGGAATTTTTCAGGAACTTCGTTCAAAAAGAACTCTCGACAAGCTCACTATGCTTAATGCCCCCGTTACAACCGTTATACGTGACGGCAAGGAAATGACAGTCCAGTCACAGCACCTTGTACTTGACGACATAGCAGTTTTCAGGGCAGGCAATCAGATAAGTGCCGACGCTGTTATAATTGACGGAAACGTTTCTGTAAACGAATCACTGCTTACAGGTGAATCAGACGAAATAGTAAAAGGAAGCGGTGATACACTCATGTCGGGAAGTTTCGTGGTTTCGGGAAGTTGCCGTGCAAGACTTGAAAAGGTCGGCAGTGATTCATATATTTCACAGCTTACATTACAGGCAAAGCGTTCAAGAAAAGGCGAACAGTCCGAAATGATACGCTCACTTAACAGAATTGTCAAAATAGCAGGTATTATAATTATCCCTATCGGTGTTTTCATGTTTTATCAGCAGTACTTTATAAACAATAGTCCCATGAAAGACAGTATTGAAGCTATGGTAGCCGCCGTTATAGGAATGGTTCCTGAGGGTCTTTTTCTTATCGCAAGTACTACCCTCGCCATAAGTGCAATGCGTCTTGCCTACGGAAAAGTACTTGTCCATGATATGAAATGTATCGAAACTCTCGCCCGTGTTGACGTTCTATGCGTGGACAAGACAGGCACTATAACGGAAAATGCAATGCGTGTTACGGACGTTGTTCCCGTAATAAATGATATGTCAACAGAAGAACTTCACGGACTTATCAGCGACTTCACCGCCGCACAGGCTTCCGACAACGAAACAATGGCTTCCCTTAAAAATTATTTCCGTACTCCCTCAGGCAGAAAACCTATAGGCAGGACAGGCTTTTCCTCAAAGTACAAATACAGCAGTGTCACTTTTGAAAACGGTTCGTATGTCATAGGCGCTCCCGATTTTATCATAAAGGAACAGACCGACAAGCTGAGGCAGATTATTGAATCAAACAGCCGTAAGGGTCACAGAGTTCTCGCTTTCGGAAGATACGGCGGTGTTCCCGACGGCAAGGAACTCAAAGACGATTTTATTCCGATATGCTTTATAATACTTTCAAATCCCATACGTGAAAATGCTGTTGAAACATTTAAATTCTTTGCGGAGCAGGGCGTTGAAATAAAAGTAATATCAGGTGACAACCCTGTTACAGTTTCGGAAGTCGCCAAACAGGCAGGCATTGAAAACGCAAAGAATTACATCGACGCTTCAACCCTCACCACAGACAATGCCATTTATGACGCTGTTCAGAGATATACTGTTTTCGGACGTGTTACACCCGACCAGAAACGAAAATTTGTAAAGGCTCTCAAATTACAGGGCAGAACCGTCGCAATGACGGGCGACGGCGTTAATGATGTTCTCGCACTGAAAGACGCTGACTGTTCCGTTGCAATGGCTTCGGGAAGTGAGGCGGCGGCTCAGGTTTCACAGCTTGTACTGCTTGAATCGGACTTTTCAAAAATGCCTGACGTTGTTATGGAAGGCAGACGTGTTGTCAATAACCTCGAACGTTCGGGCAGTCTGTTTCTTGTAAAAAATATCTTCTCTCTCATAATGTCCATACTTTCAATATGTTTCGGAATCACCTACCCCCTCAAACCCTCGCAGATTTCGCTTATAAGTCTTTTTACTATCGGTGTACCCGCACTTTTCCTCTCACAGATGCCGAATCAGGATATGATACGTGGAAAATTCATGACAAATATCCTGCTGAAAGCTTTTCCCGCAGGTCTTACCGACACAATAATAGTGGCGGCTATGGTATTTTTCGGAAACGCCTACGGTGTTGACCAGTCGGATATTGCAACAGCCTCAACGATTCTGCTGTGTATTGTCGGTCTGATGATTCTGTTTGAAATAAGCCGACCAATGAACGTCTACAAAATGACACTGTGGATTGTATGCATATTCGGACTTGCTTTCTGTATGATTTTCATAAGCGACCTGTTTGGAATTTCGGGAATGTCAACAAAGGCAATCCTGCTCTGCATAAACTTCTCTATTATCGCCGAGCCGTTCATGCGTTATCTTACAATGCTTTTCAATAAGATAAAAGAACTTTTTACAAAAGCCGAATCAGCAAGTAAAAAAGAAATAGAGCTTTAAAAAATAAAAGGGACTTTCAACAAGTCCCTTTTTTTTCGCATATATACAGCCACTGACAGTCTGAACATACTTCACAAAGCTTTCCGACGGAAATTATTCTTTCACGGACTTTTTTCTGAAAATCATTCCATTTTATCCGTTCACCGTCTGAAATTCCGCACAATTCCATTACTTTTCTGTCATAACGTGACACTTTTCCGTTGCTCCTGCAAATTCCGTCTTTGAGATTCGAACATTTCTGACATATAATATCACTGTTCAAAGTAATTTCAATCTCGGGATTTTCAAGGTCAAGCATTTCTCTAACGGCGGTCATGTTTTCCGTAAACTCCCGACTGTAGCCCTTTCCCTCAAAAAAGCCGATACAAAGCCCGTGGTGAAATCTTATCTTATACTCTGACATACTTTTTCACCCTCACGGAAATACCAACCGCACAAGCCATTTTCAGCAGGTCAAAAACCACATAAGGTGCAACACAGGCTGACAGTCCATATAAAAAACCTGTTTTTGTGACGTGCATAAACCAGAGTGTACCAAAAAAATAACACACCGCCATACCGATAATCAACGAAATAATCTGTATATAAAGCTTGTTGCCTAAAAGTTTTTCAGCACCCCAGAATACAAGTGCAAGAAAAAGGAATCCCCATATATAACCGCCTGAATAGGAAGTCAATGCACTGAATCCTGCACTGAATCCCGAAAAAACAGGCACGCCGACCGCACCGATAAGAACATATACCAGTATGGAAAAAAATCCTTTCTTTCCACCGAGAATACTCATTGTACAGAATACGCCGAAAGTCTGCAATGTAAACGGAATGGCTGTCGGCACGGAAATCCATGAATATACCGCCATAACTGCCGAAAACATGGCAATAAGAACAATTTCCCGTGTTTTAAAAAGTTTCTGACGTGATACAATATTTTCTGACATAAAAAATCCTCCTTTAAATTCGTCAGACTTATTATATCATAAACGCTTAACATTGTCAACTGTATTTTCAAAATAAGGTGACATTATTTTTTCATATGCTTTTTACGTCTTATACGGTTTATATTCCTCTCAAAATCTCCGCTGTCAATCCAGTCGGCAAGAAAATACTGCTCCAGCATGGGAACGGTACAGGAATAAAAGCCTATTTTTTCGCTGTAAAGCGGTAAAAGGCTTTCGGGAAGCAACATATACCCTGCACGCATGGACGGTGCTATTGTTTTTGAAAAAGTATTTATATATATTACATTTCTGTCGGGACACATTGAAAAAAGAGTTTCGGGAGCAACTCCCGTCATGATAAATTCCGAATCATAGTCATCTTCAATAATAAATGCATTTCTGTTTTCTGCCCATTTTATATACTCCGCACGTCTTTCCGCCGACGCAGTTATATTACTCGGAAAACTGTGAAAAGGCGTTACATGAAGTACGGAAGCAGACGTTTTTTCAAGTGCGTCCGTGCGTATTCCCTCCGAATCCATTTCAAGCATATCGCACACAGCACCGTTTGCTGTATATACTTCTCTTATTTTTTCGTACGACGGATTTTCAAGGGCAATTATTTTTTCCCTGCCCAGCATCTGTACACAAAGTCCGTAAAGATATTCCGCCCCCGAACCGATTATTATCTGAGAAGCTTTTACTTCAATATTCCTGCTCCTTATGAGATAACGCCTTATAGCGTCACGGAGTTCGGGACAGCCGTTGGGGTGTGATTTCATTAATATTCTTTCACCATAATCGGAAAGTACACGCCTCATGCGTCCTGCAAACGACGAAAAAGGAATATCAGCCGAAACAGCTATATTTTCAGAAGATGTCAACGGCATTTTTTCCGAAACAACTTCTCCTGACGGAAAATTTCTCTCTGGACTGTAAACAACATAATAACCGCTTCTTTCCCTTGTTTCACAATAGTCTTCGTCACAAAGCATGGAGTAGGCGTGTTCAACGGTAGCTATACTTACTTCACAGTCGGCAGAAAGCGACCTTTTTGACGGCAGTCTTGAACCATAAGGAAAAGCTCCCGAAATAATTTTGCTTCTGAGAGCGTGATAAATCTGTATGTAAACAGGTGTACCGCAGTTGAAATCAATCTGAATATTCATAATAAAAACCCCTTTCCTCACAGTACAGATAAATTATACCACTGCAAACACAATATGTCAATTCGTTATAAAACACATCTCCCTGCAAAACGTGAATTTTGCAGGGAGTTTATAAGGAGGTTGAATATTGTAGATTTCATTATAATATTTATTTATAGAAACTGTCGTAATAAAAATATTCTATATTTCCGTCAGACCATTGAAAAGCAAATGCAGATTGAAGATTATCTGTAATAATTTTTGCCTTGATGATATTGTCATCTTCACCCATATGGAAAGTAATTTCATCACCGTTGATTGAATATGTGAAAGACATTCCTGTACCGTATTTTGTAGTTATATAGCTTCCACTTGTACCATCTTCATAAAAAGTAAATACTCTTTCGTCATACACACCATAACCATAATATGTTACACCGGCAAAAACAATTTCCTCTTTAAATTTCGTAAAAACCGGTTCTCCGACATTAAAATAATACAAACCATCTTCAAACTGTACATTGAAATTTCCAGTGTCATTCGGATTTACAATAGTTCCCGTTTTCCAGTTTAACTCATCGCCTGCCACACCATAGGAAAACTGATTTCCGATTATTTCATAACTGCATAATACTGATGTATCTGCGTACATATTTCCATAATCATTAAAAGCAAATTTATTAAGTGTACCGTCCGGCATGAAATTAAATCCCAGACATCCGCTGACGCCTTCAATTTCAACATAATACAAATCGTTCAGATAAGATTTCTGTGCTTCCGACTGTACAGCATCTGTAACAGGCTCTGTTACGGGCGGGGCTGTCAATGCTTCTGTTACAGGAGGTGTAACAGGGGCTTGTGTTGCAGGCTGTACGGGTGTATTATTATTGCTGTTATTATTTACAACGGGAGTATCTTCATTTTCTGCCGTATCTTCCGAAGATGATTCATCAACGGTCGGTGGTGTCTGCGGAGTTCCTCCCACAATTATTCCCGAATAATCGGTATCGTTTGCATAATCATGACCACCTGCAATATATCCCTTGTTTTTTGTTGTCTTTGTGGTTTCTTCAGACACGGATTCTGCCTCCGTGTCATAACTGCTTACTGACGGCGGAGTATCAATTTCAAAATCATCGTTTCCGTTGAGATTTCCGTGAATCATAACAACACCTGCGATTCCGACAACGGCTATAATCAAAGCGGCGGCAGATGATACATATCTTGACCACGAAACACGGTTATAGCGTTCAGTTCCCGAAACAGTAATTTCTTCTCTTTCGTCGTCATCGGCATAAGCGGAAAAACCGCTTTTTTCCATGCACTTCTTTAAAATACGCTTTTTTGACTTTTCGTCAAGTGCGGGATAATTCTCTGCTATCTCCTCAACTGAAAGGTCGTCAAGGTCATTCAGACTGTTCATAAAATCTTTTTCGTTTTCATTCATAATAATCACCATTTCTAAGGATTGTACCTATTTTCTTTCTTGCACGTATACTTCTTTTCTGTACAGCACCCGATGTCATTTCAAGTATTTTTGCAATTTCATGCACTGTGTGATTGTAAAAGTACTGATATACTATTATGGAACTGTCAGGCTCTCCGAGCGATTTGACTATATTCCAGAGATTCTGACTGAATATACGTTTTTCTGCTTCTTCTTCAGTGTCGTCCGACGACGGCGGAATAACAATACTTTCATCGTCTATATCGGAACACATATTATTTCTGCCTGTAATCTGTCTGAAAGCGTCGATAGCCCTGCGTTTTGCAATAGTGCTTATATATGACTTCAGACTTCCGCTTCCCGACGAAAATCTTCCCGCATTTCTGAAAAATTCAACCATAATGTCACTTACACAGTCCTCAACATCTTCCCTTGAAGCACAGTTGCCTATTTTATTGAGAACTATGGCATATATGAGATTACCGTACTGTTCAATAAAATATTCATAAGCCTTTCGGGGAGAATCCTCAAATAAATACTCCCATTCCGAATCGGTCATTTTTTCACCTCCACCACCTGTTATTAATACATTCGTCCGATACAATAAAAAAGGACATATTAAAAGATATTTTTTTATTTTAATACACATCTCTATACATTTTATCACATTTTTTTCAGTCGTGCAAATTATTAATATAAAGTTTACAGAAATTTCATATATTTAAATTAAAATATAAATATATATTTTTTTCTATAAAAAAATGTCACATCTCATCAATAAGATGTGTTATATTATACAGGACGTCCTAAAAGAGAGGTGATTTGATGACACAGGAAGATTCCGGAAAAATAAAAAGGATTTATGAAATTTACGAACAGCCTATGTACAGAATAGCTTTTGCCGTACTTAAAAGAAACGACCTCGCAGAAGATGCGGTTTCCGACGCTTTTATAAGAATAATCGACCGTCTGAAAAAGATAAAAGACCCAGACAGTCCGAAAGCCAAAGCATATATAGTAAAAGTCATAAAAAGTACGTCCATAAATATTTACAGAAAAAACAAACGCACGCTTGTCCGTGAAAGTCCGATAGACGAAAGTATAAGACAGATTCCCGACGCTGCACAGAATGTTGAAGAACAAGTTGAAGCGGTAATGGACAGGCAGAACAAGAGAAATTTATTAAATAAACTTAACGAAACTGACCGTAATATCATAAATCTGAGGTGCGGCAACGAACTTTCATGGAAAGAAGTAGCAGAAAGGACTTCACTTACAGAAAGTACCGCACGGAAACGTTTTGAACGTGCCAGAAAACATCTTATCAGCATGAAAGGAGATTTTACTGATGAAGAATATCAGACTACCGAACAGCAATGAGTGGCAGAAAATAGTTGATGACGCATTTTCATCAGACGAAATCCACACATTCTCCGAAAATTACAATATGAAAAAGCATTCAATGCAGTCAATGCGGAAAGGAATTACTATGAAAAAAAATAATTTAGTCATGAATCTGACGGTTGCGGCAGCAGCTCTTACAGTTATTGCAGTACCGACAACTTTATTTATCGGCTCTAAACTTTCAGAGTCAAAAGTGGCAACACAGATTGAAACAGTCTCTGACGACGAATCAGCAATCGTTGAGGAAACAAGCGAAGAATATATTGAACAGGTTGCAGACACGGAAGTCACCATAACCGACGGCGAGGACGACGGACAGGTAAATGAAGAAATTCATCAGTTCACAGAAGACGACATCGACTATGACACAATATATAATAT
>CAMWVV010000095.1 GCA_947177755.1 uncultured Ruminococcus sp.
CCTCCGCTCTTTATTTCTAAAGTAAGTTTTCATAATTATAAAATAAGACGTTTATGAAAACAAACTTTTAAATTTTACATGAATTTTTCTAAAATTATGTTATAATAAAGTATGTCAGTAATTTAATGTAAAGGAGGGTAAAACCAATGGGTGAATTTAAAGATATGCTTCACGACCAATTCGTGTCACCGCTTTTTAAAATATCGTTTTACGCCATAGTATTCTTAATGGGTATAAGTGTGGGAAGTTTTCTGAATGTTGTCATTCTCAGACTTCCACGTGACGAATCACTTATAAAGAGGTCTTCACACTGCATGACGTGCGGTACAAAAATCAGAGCAAGAGACCTGATACCTGTCTTCAGCTGGCTTGCACTTAAAGGCAGATGCCACAGCTGCGGAGAAAAAATTTCTCCGAGATATCCGATTGTCGAAAGTCTGAACGGTATTCTTTTTGTACTTACATTTTACGTTCATGACATCAATGCTGAATCCATAATAACCTGTGTTCTTATGTCACTGCTCGTTGTAGTCGGATTCATGGACTGGGACACAATGGAAATTGACGAAAGAATACTTTCTTTAATCGCACTGCTTACAATTCCATCATTGATTTTCACAAATCAGGCTTCTGTCGAACAGAGAATTATAGGCTCGCTTATTATAAGTGTACCGTTTTTCATTATCGGTGAAGTAAGCCGCAGTTTCATAAGAAAGAAATATGAAGAAGACTTCCGTGCCATTGAACTTGGCGACACACTTCTTATGATTGCCGCAGGTGCTTACCTCGGAACAAAGGCTGTTATCGTTTCAGCATTACTTGGAATAGTAATTGCCGCCGTTGCGGGACTTATAAACAAATTCATTTCAGGAGAATCAAAATTTGCATTCGGTCCGTTTCTGTCAATCGGCATAGCTATAGGAGCATTATGGGGAAATGACATAGCACAGTGGTACATAGGTTTACTTACTGCTCCTATTCAGTAAAAAACAACAGAAATAATTACAGGCAGCAGCATTATTACTGCTGCCTGTTTTTTGTATCAGATTATTCCGGAAGAGTATAGATAATATAAATATTATTTCCTCCTGCCGTGTTGGCTGTGTCCTGTGCTGCGAAATAATTCGGTGAGGAGAGATGTACATAATCCCACTTGCTGTCACCGTCATCATCAACCATAGTTGTCAACGGTGAATATCCGTTGCCGTCTCTTCTTACAGGGCAGTAATCAAGATTTGCACGGTAGCTTCCGCCGAAAGCTGAATTTATATTCAGAAGTGCCAGTGAAGCATTTGCAGAAGCATAAGGCGAGCCGAAAATATGCTTTCCGTCAATTTCGTGATGATATATTTTTGTGCCGTTTTGATTCTTGTATGTTGTGAAAGTAAATGCAAAGTCACTCGGCGAAAATATTGCATTTCCCGATAAATCAGCCTTTTCAGGAATTATCTGACCGAAATACTGCTTATCTTCCACAGGTGTCGGCAATGATATTCCTGCCTCTACAGCCTGCATTGTGTTGTAGCCGAGAGATACAAAAATCGAATAATTCTCATAATAGACATCATTTATAACAGGCTGGTCAATTGATACAGCCGATACACTGGCAGGCTGTTTCCGTGTTATATCCCAAAGAGAAGTAGATGCATTCCATTCATTGTAATCATAACCTGCTGTAAAATCAAATACACTTTCTGTAATTTTACCCTGGTCATCATTATTTATTTTCATTACATAAGCTTTACCGCTTATCGGAGCGTTTGAGCTGTCAGCTCGGTTTGTGAAACATTCATTTACAAAATCCTCAACTGCCTGTTGCTGACGTGCAGATTCAGACATGGAAGTATCAATCACATGACATCCGCTTAAGTCATAATATTTAAGGTCGCCGTTATGAACATAAACAGCGTTTGCATAACGCAGTGTGCCTTCCATATAACGCTTTATATTGTCAACAGTAGCGGAATTTGCTTCCTGCAATGACGCACCTTTCATCATTCTGCTTACAGGGTCGAGAAAACGCATAGCACCGAGCATAATGATTCCGAAAACAGCCATAACTACAATTAATTCAACAAGAGTAAAGCCCTTGAGATTATTTTTGCTTTTCATGCTTTTACCTCCTATAATCACGGCTGAATATAGACAAACATGAAATGTCCGTCTGTGTTTCCGTCATAAATCGGAACATTTTCGGAATCAACAGTCCCTGTATCAGTAAGTTCATCGCTTGTGCTGTAAAGTTTTCCGCTTACTTCAACGGAACTTCCGCCGCCGCTGACAGTGATTTTAAAATCGTCGTCAATCTGTTTACCCATATTTGAAGAAGTAGGTGTATCTCTGCTTTGAAGTTCAGCAGACGGTCCTTCAAGAGCGATTCTGTCATTCCTCGCTTTTGTATCTCTACGGTAATTATCAATCGTAACGCCGACTGTAGTCAGAAGAAGTGCAAGAACCGCCATAACTGCAATGGAAATGATAACTTCAGCAAGAGTCATTCCACGCTTTTTACGGGATTTTTTGATTTTTTCGTCTTTCATACCGCACCTCCGTTAAAAGCCTTCATAATAGGTAATTATGAAATCGTTGCCGCCGGCACCGCCGCCGCCTCCGCCGCCTCCGCCAATAGTACTGTCGGGAGTATAGAGGAACGTCCAGTTATTCTGTCCTTCTGCCTTTGCAACGTTAAGAACGCCTATTACACCGATATTGTCTGCCGAACCTGGTCTGCCGTTGATTTCAGCTCCGTTATAGAAAGTCTGATTTGATACAGTTGCGGCTGTTTTAAGGTCAAAAGCAAGATAAGGTGCTTCAATCATAGCAGTAACAATTGAATTGTTTGTCAGTGTAAGAGAGGGCTGTGAAACAACATTACCACTTCCTTCGTCATAAGTTGCCTTTTCTGAATAAATCTTGATTTTCGGATTTGAAACTTTTGTGACACCTGATACGAACAGGTCATCGTTTGTTGCTATCTGTAAGGGGTCACCGCTTCTGATAAGGTCATAATATGATTTTGTCATAATTCTACCCTTGTTCAATGTTGCATCTCCCTCAATAAAGAGTATGAGATTTCCGCAGTTAGGAGCAGAATCATCGTAAATTATACCATAATCATCAAAGTCCTTAGCTTCCATATTGAAGTTTTGGAGTTTAACCCAGATGTTATTTGAAGAAGTGTTTCTTATATAGATTGTCTTGTTGAAGCCCGAACCCGAAAGAGTACAGCTCTGTGTGATTTCGTCGGGAACATCATAGCTGTGATATACAGTTGATTCAACATCTGAACGTATACCGCCGTTTACAGGAATTTCAGTAACAGTAGCGTCTGAATCAAAGTTATAGCTTTGTTCGATTTCGTCAACAGTCTTAACTACCTTTGAAACATCAATAGGTGTGCCGTCACCGATTTCCTCAAATCCGAGAATTACAGACTTTTCTGCTTCTCTCGGGAATGTTACGGCAGTGCTGAGGGTTTTGTATGTGGTAGTTGACTGAATAACCTTTCCTCTGTACTGAAGGTCAGACAATGTATACATATCAGCTCCTGACACAACATTTCCCTCTGCGTCCCTGTATTCATATACTCCGTTATCCTTCGGAGACTGTGTACCTGACACGTCCCAGCTATAGTTTGAGAAATATCCCGATTTGTCAGTAATAGTCAAATCATTCGGGTCGCTTATTACATAGTCATGCAAATCATAGTAAGTATCTTCCTCGGTAATAACATTACCCAATCCTATATCAGCGTCATCAAGTATGCTCTTGTCAAACCATGCTTCACGCTTATTATCGTCAACATGGCCCCATTCATCTTTGAAAACTGCATTTTTAACAAATACAAGCGTAGGCTCTGTAGCAGTCACCAATGAAATATCGGTGCGGAGATTCTGTGTTCCTGTGATATTCTTTGTACCGTTTACTGCGCCGTCAACATTAATAGAAGCGAATCCGTCTTCTATATCGCTTGAATCGCTGACTGTAAGGTCACCGCTTACAACAATATTTCCCGTAGTTGTAATTTTGCCGTTTACAACAAGATTTCCGTCAACAACAATATCTCCGTCAACTTTAAGATTACCGTTTACAGTAAGATTCTTGCCTACAAAAAGATTACCTGCAATAGATGCACCGTTTCCTGTTACGTCCAGACTTCCTTTTGTATAGAAATTACCTGAAGTCTGTGAAGAAAGATATGTGTCTGTGTGGTTGAGAACTGAATTGCTCCATGCATGGAGTGCAGTACTTGTATTGCCGATTACAGAAGTTTTTTCTGAATCCTGACAATAAACATTTGCATAAAGATTAACGCCGTTCTGCTGTGCATTTATTGAACCGCAGAAGATATTAAGAGGAAGTTCGTCATTTCCTATAGTCTGATTGTTGAGTTTCAGAAGTGAATCAACATAAATATAGGGAATATCCTGAAATTTCTTTATTTCCTGATTGAATAAAACCGCAGCATTATTGTTTACCGTATCAGAAGAAACTTTAAAACTGCTGTTCTGAACATCCATATTTCCCCATACAGACATTCCCGAGCCTTTTGTAGGGAAAAGCACTTCTGTCTCAGTATTTACAACAAGGCTTCCGTTTATAATGAACGGAGCTTCAATGGTATGGTCGTTACCTGTATAGTAACTAACCATAATATCGTTATCCGCATTACCGTCACTTAAATCAGATTCAGGTGAATAGAAAGGTTTTCCGTCTGCATCATAGGAATAACTTACGCCATCCTTGACATTGAGATAAAGCTTCTGTTCAAGTGAAACATCATCATACGGTGCAGGGAGTGCAGGATTATTCTGCTGATAAACTCTGCTGCCACTTCCGAGACCGATACCGAGATATGTACCGCCGAAAGAGTTTGTATGGTTTGATACAACGGCAGAGCCGACGGTTACGAAACCGCCGCCGCCGCCCGGATTGCTTACGCTTGTGGGAGGATTCTTGAGAACATAGGCAGTTACCGTTTTTGTTTCACCGCCGTATAATACATCGGCTGTAATTGAAATAAGGTCTTTTGAAACCCATTCCTTTTCAGCAGAGTCATAATAATCTCTTGAACCTGCATACTCTACTCTTGCTTTTGTAATTCTGCCCATGCCGGCAGATGTTGACTCCATTGTAATGTCTACATCAAAGCCACTGCCTGATGTAAGCGACGCTATGGCATTGCCAAAATTTTCATCTTCTACCGCAGCTTTAAGAATACTGTCAATAGCAGTTCTCGCAGTGTAGTTAGCCTGTGAAGATGAATACGATTTGTGCGCCCTGTTGTTTGCCGCTGTGGCAAGTACCAGAGTACTTGTAAGAAAAACTATCAAGAGTGACATTACTGATACAACTGTAATAAGCACTGCACCCTTGAAACTTCGTTTTTTCTCAGTTTTCATAATTTCTACCGCCTTTCAAGTTATATTTTTCTCTTTTTAATAACTCAGCGAATGTTTTATTATTCATCTGTATTAGGCTTCTGCATATCGTAAACCGAATATAAGCTTATTACAATCTGTACTGAAGATGTATCTGCTTCGTCAATAGTCAGTGCTTCAGGAGCAGGTGCAGGCTCTGGGACTTCTGTTTCCGCTTCTGCTTCCGCATCTGTAGCAGGTTCTCCGCTTTCGTCTGCGACCGTCGGTTCTTCTGCTTCACTCTGAGCTGCCTGCTGTGCTGCTTCCTTACTTTCTTCACCAAAAGAATAATCTGCAATATCAATTTCGTTTATAAGCAGTGTCTTTTTAAGTTCTTCAACTGCCTTCATGTACTTCCATACTGCTTCTCTTGTACCTGTAACTCTTATTCCGTACTGTGTCTGTATAAGAGTTTCAACATTTCTTTCCTTAAGCGAATTCTGCTCTGCAAAAATTTCATCATAAGCTTCTGCATATCCGCCGTTGAGGTCGGCAGAATTACGCATATCGGAAACAAGGTCCTCATATTCAAGATAATAATAATCAAGTTCCTGCTCTTTCGGATATGAAACATTGAGTTCGTCAATACGGACACCTGCTTCTTCTGCAAGGTGCTGCATATACTGGTCAAGTTTCTGTGTTTCATTTATGTCTGAAACAGGAACGAAATCAGCAGTAAGTTTTGTAGTTTCGTCATATACCTTATCAATACCTTTTTTAAGAGGCTCAATTCTTGCAATTCTTGCCTCAAGGTCTGCCTGTTCTTCCTGTTTTGTAGCCAGTGTTGCCTCATCTGCTTTTATTTCCTCATTCTTAGGTTTGATAAGAACGAAAACGCCGACAAGAAGAATTACAACGGCAATCAAAATGCCGAACATAATCTTTTCTCTGTAATTCAGTTTCATGTTAATCAGCCTCCTTATTCTGCTGTATCTTCTTCAGCTTCAGTTTCGTCAGGGTGATATGCACTCTGTTCTCCCTTTACTCTCATGATAACGTCAAACAGTACGTGCGTTTCAGGGTCTGCTTCTTTATCCACAACAACCTGATTAAGACGGTATCCGCTATATGCAGCGTTGTCAAATGCGTCTTTCTCAAGAAGATTTGCAACAAATTCCGCAGGAAGTTCCTGATATGCGCCCCCGTTGTAATTACAGTCAACTGTGATAGAAAGCTGTCCGTCTACATATTTGGGGATAGAAATCTTAACATCTGTCAGCTGTAATTCTTCCGCTGTATTTTTCAGTGTTTCTTCAACAAGGTCATACTTGTCACCGTTGATAATCGGCTGAGAATGGAAAGCATCATAAGCGTTTGTCATAGTGATGTTGTAAGTATCAACTTTTTCCTTGATTTCTTCCAGTCTTTCAAGATACTTGATTTTCTTGGCTGTATCCGGACTTTCAATATAATCCTGACAAACCTGAATATCGTCCTGAATACCGTTGTCCTTGATTGTAAGAACACCCCATATTCCTGCAACAACAAGAACCGAAACAGCCAGCGCACCGAGAATGAAATAATTTCCCGCATTCTCATTTGCAACTCTGTTCTTTACTGCGGAGCTGAAATCGGTGTCAAGAAGATTGATTTTTTCAGTGTCCTTGTTTCTCTTGAACATAGCACCGATAGCGTTTGCATAAAGTGAAAATTCAAGATTTTCGTGACCGTGAATCTGCGGAGGAACATTGATAAGGCTTGTGTTAAGGTCAAGCTTTTCAAGTTCGTCGGTAAGTCTCACATAGTCGTGTGTATCGCCGTAGAAAATGATATTTTCAATGACTTCTCCAGTGTTACGGCTTCTGTGGAACTGAAGCATACGGAAGATATTTTCGTTTACAGCTTCAAATACATAATCGTCCGAATAGTTGTAGTCGGCAGGGTCAATTGAAGCGAAACGTGAAAATGAAAGCTGTCCTTCCTCATAGAGATTGAGAGAAATGAAATTGTTGTCAATTTGAACGGCAAGGAGAGGCATCTTAGACTTGATTTTTGTATCTGCAAGAAGAACCTTTGTGATACAATTACAGCCAATCATTACGGATTTGAGTGAAATGCCGAGGAGCTTGAACATTTCACGATAGCTGTTTATAACTTCGTAAGGACAGGCAGTGGCAAGCACCTTGTATGTATCGCCCTCGCCGTCACCCACTATAATATAGGAAACGCTGTATGTATCATCAAGATTAAGCTCTGTAAGCATCTGCTGCTTTACGGTCTTCTGCATATCCGTAATCTTGACTTTCGGAACATCAAGTTCCTTGAAAATCGTAAGGTTTGACGAGATGCTGACAATTGCTTCCTTGTCAGGCATCTTGTTCTTTTTAAGTATTCCGTTTATAAGTGTAGCAACATTTGGAACGTCCTTAACATGACCGTTAACAATAAGTTCCTCGTCAATATTAAGAGTTGCAGCTGAACTGATTTTTATTTTTCCGCTGCTTTCAACGCCCTTAACCACTCGTATATTTCTGTCGGTAATATCAAATGAAAGCATTTATCTTTCCACCTTTCCGTGAATTATTCATTTTCGATAGAGTCGAATGAGCCGTAGAGTGCGGGGTAAATACCACAAACAACAAGACCAATGATAATAGCCATGAAGATAAGAAGAATAGGCTCTACCATACTTACAAGACGCTGTACGGCTGCGTCGGATTCTTCTTCATAATAATCTGAAGTTTTTTCAAGAATAGAGTCAAGTGCGCCTGATTCCTCACCTACGTAAAGAATCGAGCAGAACATATTTTCAAAAATTTCAGACCTTGTGATAGCATTTGAAAGGGTTTCACCCTGTTTTACCTCGTCAACGACTTCAACGAATTTTTCGTCAACATATGAATTTCCGAGAACGGCAGAAGCTCTCTGTAAACATTCAACCATAGGAATACCGCTTGAATAAAGTGACGAGAGGGTACGTGCAAAACGTCCGGTATAGATTTTTGTGATAAGAGGACCGAATGCCGGACCTTTAAGTATTAAACGGTCAAATTTAAGTCTGATATCCGGAACTTTGAGGGCATATTTTATGCCGAAGAAAATTCCGGCTGCTATGATGATAAGAAGCCACCACTTATGCTGGATAACATCGGATATACTTGCCATCATTTTGGTGAGAGCGGGCATCTGCTCGGGGTCTTCATACATAGCGATAAAAGTCGGCATGATGAAAGCAAAAAGGAAAATAACAATAACCACGCAGAGAACAAGAAGTATAACAGGATAAACCATTGCACTCTTTACCGTATTCTTCAGCTTTCCTTCCTTGTTGTAATGGTCTGCCATACGGGTCATAATTACATCAAGTGAACCGCTGGTTTCGCCTGCACCGACCATTGAGATAAGGAAATCAGGAAATGACCCTGCGTGCATTTCAAGAGTAGATGAAAAAGATTCACCTTTCTGAACGTTTTCGTAAATGTCCTGCCATATTGCTTTTGCTTTGTCGTTTTCCTGTTCTTTTGTAAGAATGTCGATTGCTTTTACAAGCGTAAGACCCGAAGTGAGCATAGCACTGAGCTGACGGCAACAGAATGTAAGCTCCTTGGTGTTAAACTTGTAAATTGATTTTGTGTTGGCTGAATCGCTTTCCTTAAAGTCCTTGACGTACAGACCTCTTTCTTTCGCCTTTTCAAGAAATTCCTGTTCGTTTTCGGCATTCATAACGCCCTTCTGCTGTCTGCCTCTTGCGTCCTGAGCGACATAGGAAAAACTCTTCATAGAACCACCTCCGTTAAGATTAATTTATTAGTCGGGGATATTTTATGCCACCTTAATAATAACAATTATAACATTTTAAAAGTTAATTTTCAATCGTTTTTTTGCCATAAATAATCAGTCATTTTTTATCAATATTCACCAACTTTTATACGGATAGTAATATATATCACATAAAACGATAATTATTCTACAAAAAATCAACATCAAAGGCAACACACTTTAAAAAAAATATGAAGTGTTTACAGGCATAACCTTCACATTGTTAAACTTATACAAATATTATATCACATATGCTTGAAAATTGCAA
>CAMWVV010000096.1 GCA_947177755.1 uncultured Ruminococcus sp.
CATCTGTCAGCTGCCCGTCTTTTATACGTACAATCCTTGTTTCATATTCTTCGGCAAGTTCAGGATTGTGTGTAACCATAATTACAAGTTTATCCTTAGCTATTTCCTTAAGAAGTTCCATAACCTGAATACTTGTCTCGCTGTCCAAAGCTCCTGTTGGCTCGTCGGCAAGAAGAATATCGGGATTATTTATCAACGCACGGGCAATTGCAACTCTCTGCATCTGTCCGCCCGACATCTGATTAGGTTTTTTGTGAAGCTGGTTCCCAAGACCGACCTTTTCCAGTGCCTCTTTTGCACGTCTTTTTCTTTCGGACTTTGAAACACCCGAAATAGTCAGTGCAAGTTCAACGTTTGCAAGTACGTTCTGATGTGGAATCAGGTTATAGCTCTGAAAAATAAAACCTATTGAATGGTTTCTGTAAGCGTCCCAGTCCCTGTCCTTATACTTTTTAGTGGAAACGCCGTTTATTATCAGGTCACCTGAAGTGTAGTGGTCAAGTCCTCCGATAATATTCAGCATGGTCGTCTTGCCACAGCCGGAATGTCCGAGAATGGCGACAAATTCATTTTCACGGAAAGTAACGTTGACACCGTTCAAAGCCGTGACCTTATTTTCTCCGCTTCCGTACTGCTTGAAAATTTCTTTTAATTGTAACAATAAATTCACCCTTTCTTTTGATATACGGTTTATTATATCACATTGACAAATATATGTCAATTACTTTCACAAAAATTTCATAAACCCAGTTAAATAAATTTCTGACCTAATAAAGCACCTCCGCATATTTCAACGGAGATGCCTTTTATCCGATTATTTCATACCATATTTTTTAAGAAGATTCTGAATTTTTTCGTGCGGGTCTATTATTCTGCTTATTGAGACATCGTGATTGATAGCTTCAATGAAATAAGCGATATACTTTGAAACGTCAACTTCATGAAACCAAGGTCTGCTGAGAAGTTCGGGAGTTCTGTAAGTGAGATTTGTACCAAATACACCATCAATATAGCCGTCTTTATAAGCCTTGTCGAACTTTTCAAGACCGTTTGTGAAGATAGTATAAGTAGCATATGTGAAAATTCTTTTTGCTTTCTTTTCCTTAAGACTGTAGGCAAGGTCAAGCATTGACTCGCCTGATGAAATAATGTCATCAGCAACAAAAACGTCCTTGCCCTCAACCGAGTTTCCGAGATATTCGTGTGCAATGATAGGATTTCTGCCGTTGACAATAGTTGAATAGTCACGTCTTTTGTAGAACATACCCATTTCAACGCCGAGAACTGAAGCATAATACATATTTCTGTTTAATGCTCCTTCGTCGGGGCTGACAATCATAAATTTATCCTTTGAACAGTCAATATCCTTAATATCTCTGAACATGGTTTTAAGTACCTGATATGTAGGCATTACATTATCAAATCCCATAAGCGGTACGGCGTTCTGGACTCTCGGGTCATGAGCATCAAAAGTAACGATATTTGAAACACCCATTGCCTCAAGTTCCTGTAAAGCACACGCACAGTCAAGAGATTCACGGTAACTTCTTCTGTGCTGTCTGCCTCCGTAGAGATTCGGCATAATTACAGTGATTCTGTGTGCTTTACCGCTTGCAGCCTGAATGATTCTCTTTAAGTCCTGATAATGGTCGTCAGGAGACATGGCGTTTTCCATACCGAAATAATTATACTTGATGTTGTAGTTGCCGACATCAACAATTATAAAGAGGTCCTTGCCACGAATTGTAGACTTTATAAGCCCCTTGCCGTCGCCTGAAGAAAATCTCGGACATTCGCTTTCAATAAGAAATGTGTCTACATCATTTCCGTGCCATTCAACAAGATAGTCGTTGATTTTCGCACCTATTTCCTTAACGCTCTCCATTGCGATAATGCCGACAGGTGCGACATTTGATTCACTGAATAAATTTTCACTTGAAGCTGTCATAAACTTTTTCCTTTCAGTTTTTATATTCTTTTACTTGCAAAAATTTTCAATATAGCTTTCAATATCTTCTGCTATAATTTTCTTTGCAACGTCTGCGTGTTCCACTTCGTTAACAGCGGTGGTCTTGTGTTCAAGTTCCTTGTATATGGTAAAAAAGTGGCTCATTTCGTCAAAAATATGCTTTGGTATCTGGTCAATATCCTTATACATATTATAGTTAGGGTCATCAAACGGAATGGCAATAATCTTGTCGTCACGGTGACCGTTATCAAGCATTCTGATAACACCCACGGGATAACACTTCACAAGGGTAAGCGGAATGAGTTTTTCAGAACAGAGGACAAGCACATCAAGCGGGTCATTGTCATCTGAGTAGGTTCTGGGAATGAAACCATAGTTTGCGGGATAATGAGTTGAGGTATGGAGTATGCGGTCCATTTTTATAAGACCGGTGTCCTTGTCAAGCTCATACTTGATTTTACTTCCCTTTCCGATTTCTATAACCGCATAGAAATGCTCGGGACTGATTCTCTTGGGGCTGATTTTATGCCAGATATTCATTTATTTACCTCCAAACAATATTCAGATTCTGTCAGCGGAATCCGAATGTATTATCTGCTATTATTAAGTATACCATGTTTTCACAATTTGTCAATAACGCTTTGAAAATTCGGCATTATGATGTAAAATATCAGAAAATGCCGCAAAATTTTCAGCTTTTGTACTCCAATAAAATATGAACTTCTGTAAATCAGACAGCAAAAGAATGACTATATTAACAAATGATGAATATGACTAATGATTAATATATTATAATTCTATTGATTTTTTTGAAAAATTATTGTAAAATATATATAAAGAATTTTTTTAAGGAGATGATTCATCATGCCCGTTTACAGAATCGCAGTAATTATCGCAGGAATTGACCAGAGCTATCAAAGCACAATTCTAAACGGCATTGCCGCTTCTGCTGCCGAATGTTCACTTAATGTTGAGGCTTTCGTGTCTTTCATCGGGTCAATGGGCAATCCGGCACATGACAACGGCGAATTTAATATTTTCAATCTCCCCGATTTCAGAAATTACGACGGCGCTATTCTTCTCACGAATACAATTGACTATCAGCCCGTTGTAAACAATATTCTTAACCGAATCAGAGAAGCGGGAATACCTGCCGTAAGCATGGACAACGATATTCCCGAATTTTACCACATAGGCATTGACAATAAAAAAGCCATGCGGAAAATTACCGAACATATGATTAAACATCACGGATTTAAAAAGTTCAGCTATATTTCAGGTCCTGCCGACAACCCCGAAAGTGCAGACCGTTTAAGTGCATTTATTGAAGTTCTTTCGGAAAATAATATTTCCATTGACGAAAAAAATATTTTTTACGGAGATTTCAGGTCACCGTCGGGAAAAAACGGTGTTGAATACTTTCTTAAACAATGGACGGAACTGCCCGACGCACTTATATGTGCAAACGATGTGATGGCATCTTCCGCTATCAGTCGTCTAACGGAAGCAGGATATAAAATCCCCGACGACATAGCCGTGACAGGTTTTGACAATACATACAACACCCACAATTATCAAATTGAAATAACTTCCGTAAACAGACCGCTTGCGTTGTCGGGACAACTTGCCTGTAAAATGCTTATCAATCACTTTAATAATATTCCTCAGAAAAGAAGTATTATACTTGATATGTCAACACGGTTTACCGAAAGCTGTGGCTGTTCGGCAGGTGACCCCCTCGACCTGAAAGCATTCAGAGAATTTAACTACAGCAACTATATGAAATTTGAAAAGTCACAAAGCTATATGTCGCTTTTTAACCACCTTTCATGCGTTCTGCTCGGAAGCAACACATATGAACAGTATATTAATTCGCTGAAAGAATTTGTTTCGGAAATTAAACCCGAAGAATTTTATTTCTGTTTATGTGACAACTGGGATTCCGAGTCGCTCAACAACGAAAATTCATATCATGAAAACAAAGATACTCCCGTGCCGTCTGAATATACCGACAATATTCTTGTGCCTGTTGCGTATAAACAGGGAATTTTCTACGAAAATCAAAAAACGGGAAAAAATGACGTACTGCCCGATATTGCACGCTCGGTAAGGTCGGGAAGATTCTATTATCTTGTACCGCTCCATTTCGGCATACGCTGTCTGGGTTATATGGTAGTAATGAATCCGAGAGTAAATATACACAATTCAATGTTTGAAACACTGTGTATAAGTATAAGCAATTCACTTGAAAATATAAGGAAACTCCTCTGCCTGAATACTGCTGTCAAGCATCTGCGTAAGCTTTATGCTCAGGACACTTTCACAAATATCTACAACAGAAACGGCTTTATAAATGCAGCAAGGGAAACTTACAGCAACTGTATTTCCGAACAGCGTAATATTATGCTAATGTTCATTGACCTTGACGGACTTAAAGGTATAAACGACACTTTCGGTCATGATGTGGGTGATGTGGCTATCTGTAATATTGCCGACGTTCTGCGTGCGTCGTGCAGGGAAAGTGAAGTTTACTGCCGTTTCGGCGGTGACGAATTTATAGTTTTTGCACCTGACTACAGTGACATTGATGCAGATAATCTCAGAAAGAAAATTGAAATAAACATAGAAAGGATAAACAGAACAGAACTTTATCCGTTTGAACTCAATGCAAGCATAGGTTATGTAATCGCCGTACCCGAGCCGAATGAAGATATATTCCGTTTTGTAACGGAAGCAGACAAAGTAATGTACAAGGAAAAACGCAGGAAAAAGCGTTCAAAATATCTTAAATCATAAAAAGGGACTGCCGAAACAGTCCCTTTTTCTTTACATTGAAAGAATAATTTCTTTTCCACTTTTCTTATACTGTTCGGTTTTCACACCGCACTTGTCGAATAAAAACTGTGAAGCCGTAACACCGTCCGTACCTTTGTATTTATTGCTGTAGTACACTACCCTTTTAATGCCTGACTGTATTATAGCCTTTGCACACTCATTGCACGGAAAAAGCGTCACATACAGTGTACAGCCGTTAAGAGAAGCCGAATTACTGTTAAGAATGGCATTAAGTTCCGCATGACATACAAAAGGATATTTTGTGTCAAGGGCAGATTCTGCCTCACGTTCCCACGGCATTTCGTCATCATTACAGCCAGTCGGCATACCATTATAACCGACCGCAACTATCTTGTTTTCACTGTTCACTATACAAGCACCGACCTGCGTTGAATTGTCTTTACTGCGTTCAGCGGAAAACAATGCTATTCCCATAAAATATTCGTCCCAGCTTATATAATCAGTTCTTTTCACTGTTTCACCTCCCCTGAAAAACACGTTTCAATAATTATACCATATAATCGGAATTATGTCAAGTTTTCACATAAGAGGTGCAAATATTTTCATAAGTCCGCCGAAAATTTTATAACAGAGCTTTTCACTTTTAATTGTTTCAGGGGTTACTTCACGGCACTTTTCAAGTGTTTCATGGAAATCCTTTTCAATGTCTGCTATACACCTTGTCTTGTACATATATGTCGCACATTCAAAATGATGATACAGACTGCGGTAATCAAGATTTATAGTACCTACAACCGCTTTTTCGTTGTCGCTTGACCATACTTTAGCGTGAACAAATCCGGGTGTATATTCATATATTTTCACACCTGACTTTATGAGTGACTTATAATGTGATTTTGCAAGAGCATACGGCATTTTTTTATCAGGTATTCCAGGGAGAATAATTTTCACGTCAATACCTCTTTGTGCCGCAAATTTCAGTGACGCTTCAAGTTCGCCGTCAAGAATCAGATAAGGTGTCATTATGTGAACATAATCGGTAGCACGGTTGAGTATATCCATGTAAACGTTTTCACCCACTTTGTAATCATCAAGCGGACAGTCCGCATACGGCATGACAAAACCATTGCTTTCAGCCTGCTCATAATCATATCCCAGAAACTTGTCCCACTCAGGAACTTTTTCCGTTATATTCCACATTTGCAGAAACATAAGCGTAAAACTCTGAACCGCTTCGCCTTTCAGCATAACAGCCGTATCTTTCCAATGACCGAAACGCTCAATTTTGTTTATATATTCGTCGGCAAGATTTATACCGCCGTTGAAAGCAACTTTTCCGTCAATGACAAGTATTTTACGATGGTCACGGTAATTGTAGTGTGTCGAAAGAAAAGGTCTTATAGGCGAAAAAGCCTTGCATTTAATGCCGATTTTTTCCACACGTTCAGAATAGTCAAATGACAGCGTGGAAATCTCGCACATTCCGTCATACATAACACGCACGTCAACTCCCTGTTTTGCCTTTTCCTCCAGTATACTCAAAATTTTCCCCCACATATAACCTTCGTCAAGAATGAAATACTCAAGAAATATAAATTTTTCCGCTTTTTTAAGTTCTTCAATAAGGGATTCAAATTTTTCTTCACCCGACGAAAAATAAGTTACATCAGTATTCGCATAAACAGGAAAACAACCGCTTTTATTGAGGTATCTGCATAAGTCGTCAGTACATGAACTTACTATATCAGGATTATTTATAACTTCCTTATTCTGCGGAATCTGCTTTTTTGTCATTGTCACAAGATAATTTATGCGTCCTTTAAGAGTAAGGTTGCCTATGTCTTTCTTTGTAAACCACAACAGAATAGTTGCGGGTACGGGCGATATCATAAATATAAAAAGCCACGTCAGCTTACCTGTTGAATCCATTTCACAGTTGAAAAGGTGTATAACCATAATCAATGAAAATAATGTCTGTAAAGCGGTAAAGTGAGGAAAATATTCGGAAAACCACGCATAAATCGACAAAAGCATAAATAACTGAAACAAAATAAGAATACCTATTATAAACAGACGGCTGAATATCAGCCTTAAAAAACCTTTTTTCTTTTTCGGAATAAGATGTATTATTTTTTCTTTTTCCATTTAATCTCCTTTCTTCTGAAAAAACAGTCCCGAAAGCCACATTAAAAGACTTTCGGGACAATTAACTTTTTATGTTGCCACTCATTATCATGATTATAGCATACTTACAATCATTTGTCAAGTGGCTGTTGAAAAGTTCTGCACTATTCCACACTTTTCTGAAATATCATCAGTTCTTTTGTAAGCTTTTTTGCGGAAAAATAGTCATTCATAATACTGATAAAATTGGCAAGTATAAATATTACAAACACACTGACAATCACGCCTGTAATTACTTCGGCTTTTTCCGTATGAATTGTAGGGCTTATTATACATACAACCGTCACTTCAGCTTCGATAACAACAAACTGTATGATTTTACGCAGAATTATCTGTCTGTTTGACAACTCTTTTGAAGAGTACATGAACAAATTCGGAATAACTCCAAGAGCCGCAAAAACAAACGGAGAAGCAAATGCATTATATCCGAATCTTGCATCAGGGTCAAAAATCAGTCCGAGTATCATAATTCCTGCCGTAATACAGGTGACAAGAATAAAATATGTCATAACCGACCTGTAAAGTATTTCTTTAAAACTCATAATTTCCCACCTTTCAGAGCCTTTTTCAGCTCAGGCACGTATTTTCTTGAAATAATAACCTGTTCTCCTGTCTGAAGTACGGCTGTAAATCTGCCATTCAGCGAAGATTTTATTGACTCAATTTTCATAAGATTCAAAAGCACGGATTTTGACACACGCAGGAAATGCTTTTCCTTTAATCCTCAAGTTCGTAAAGCTTCTGACGTGTTTCATATACCTGTTTTTCACAGTAAATGAATACCTTGTTATCTACTCCTTCAATATAAAACACATCGGAAATAGGAATTTCATATTGCGAACCTTCAATAATACCCGTAAGCTGTCCTTGTCTTGATTTAACAAAGCGGACAATTTCCGTTATTCTGTTGTCTATCGTATGGCAGTAAATTTCCAACCGTTCTTTTTCGTCTTTTTCGATTTGAGAAATATTTATAATCATTTACAATATAATTACCGCATATCCAGAGCATTGATTATTTTTCTGCTGTCTGAGTATTCCAAGGCTCAATATTCGGTTTGCCTTCTCCTTTCAGATAATAATTAAAGTAATTAAGAATAATCCTGTTTATTTCGGGAATAAATTCAGATGAGTCAACACTACCTTTTCCAAGCATTTTTGAAAGTGTCGGAGAAAGAAGCGGTAAATCAGTGAAATCCATATGTTCTGTACCGTCAAAATGAGCTTCTCTGCCGTCAACAGCATTATCAAGCAAATATTTGTTTACATAGTCTGTTGATTCATCAAGTCCGTCAACATAAGATTGCCAGTGATTTGCGTTATCAAGTGAAAGTATCGGTATTGGGTAAGGCTCGGGATTGTAGTTAGTCTTTCCGTTGCTGAATGATATTTGCTCTCCGAGCATTGTACCGTCAATGTCAACTACAGCAGTAATGTCATCACGCTCTCTGCCAAGCTGTACCGCTGCTGCACCTCCGATAGAATGCCCTGTAAGTCCTATTTTTTCCGTGTCTGTCATTTCAAGTACGCTGAGAATTTCAGCCTTTACATCATCAGATTTCGTATACCATGCTGTATCAAGTGAACCTGAGTTTTTGGCAGTTTTTATTGTATCAAGCACAAAATTTTCATCAGCTGTACGGACAGACATCCATTCACATTCAACGTTATAGACATTCTCAGCCTCAGTAAAATCGGAACTATTCTGTATATCAATAGCAGTCTTCATAAACTCCATGTCAACTATAATTGTTTTGCCGTCCGTGTCCTTTGTGAAAAAAGCGTAATAAGGGTGGTCTATGCTTGCTACAACGTATCCGTTGCTTGCAAGTTCTGCATACAATGAAGAATTGCTCTGATAATAGCCGAATGAGCCATGAGCGAATACTACCAAAGGACAGTTTACCACATCACCGTCGGGGTAGTAGAAGTGAATGGGTACCTCACGGTTTGAGCTGTCGTTTTCATGGGTTTCAAGTCTGCTGTTGTCGGTAAGTATTGCCTGAGTTTCCTTTACTTTGTACTGACCGCTTGTCTTAAGTCCCGAATAGCCTGTGAAAACAAAAGCAGGAAAAAGTGAGAAGCCTATAAGAATAGTGTTCATGACAGCACCAACAATCATTTTTGCCTTTGTTTTTTCCTTGGCTGTACCACGACGCTTTATAAGATATGTGATAAATGATATAGCAAGACGTATTCCGAAAATAACAAGACAGCCTGTAAATCTCCATTTCTGTCCCGTTACAGGCAGAAGCATTACAAACAACATGATTATAAATTCAGCTCCGCAGAAAAATGTTCTGTTTCTGTACCAGAGATTTCTGTATTTTGTACAGCTCATCACCGTCAGCAAAATTTCCATAGCTGCGAAAACAGCAAATAATATAGTTCCCATTAAAAAACTCCGTTCATTTTTTGTATTTCAGCTGATGTATTCAGTATACATCATGTTACAAAAG
>CAMWVV010000097.1 GCA_947177755.1 uncultured Ruminococcus sp.
ATTCAAGAAGCCTTTTTTGCTGTTACAACTGAAAATATTGACCATTGGTTTTCTGTATGCGGCTATTATTAATTTAAAGTGGAACTGCTGTAATAAAAGTATACGACGTTTCGACTATAGCCGAAACCGAAAGCCCTTTTTGTTATCTTATAAAATTAGTACGGCGGAAAGGTTCTTTTTCGGGAAGTCCGTAAGTCTCTTTGCCGAGAGCAATACTTTTCATAAGAAATGTCATGTTTCTTGCAAGAGTGCGCATAGTCTGCAAACCCTCTTCGTCCTGCTGAGCTTCCCCCTGTTCCCTGCCATGAATACTGTTCCAGTACTGGCTTGAAGCAACAGGCATACCTGTAATAGTGAAAAATTTATTAATCTCATCAAAAGTCGAAGAAAGCCCGCCACGTCTTGCAGCTGCCACACCTGCTCCGACTTTCATTGTCTTGTCAAAATGAGTACTGTAAAACAGCCTTGTCAGAAAAGCTATTAGAGTAGCATTGGCAGAAGCATAATAAACGGGACTGCCGACCACAAGACCGTCACATTCCTCAAATTTATGTGCTGTTTCATTTACAATGTCATCAAATGTACATCTGCCTGTTTCCATACATCTTCCGCAGGAAACACAGCCCCTTATATCTTTGTTTCCGATGTGAATAATTTCGGTTTCTATATTGTTCTCCGAAAAAATCTTTTCCATTTCGCTGAGAGCAATATAAGTATTTCCCTTGGCGTGCGGACTGCCGTTAATTATTAAAACTTTCATTTAAATTCCTCCTTGTTATGTAAAAAAATTATTTATATAACTCTTATATGTCATAATATACATATTATACTGTTTTTAATCCTGAATGTCAAGAAAAAAATGCCAGTTGACAGACTGCGGAATATATGTTATCATAATGTTCACAGAATGTTTACAATTCATACCGCACATTTTAGTTTTCCCAAACGTCAAACATAATGAAGGGAGGTTTATATGTGCAAGTTGATTTACGTAATCAATATGATAAAATATACAGATACTGCTATCTGCGTGTTAACAACCGTGAAACAGCAGAGGATTTGACACAGGAAACCTTCCTTCGTTTTCTTGAAAAACCCCAGTATCACAATAAAAACAAAGACTTACAGTACTTATATACAATTGCGGGTAATTTGTGTATAGACGAATACCGCAAAAAAACCATCGAGGAATTGTCGGACGACCTGCCCGACACTACCTATAATGAAGATAAAGTTTTAACAAGTATAGCTTTGAGCGGGGCATTGAAAAAACTTTCCGATGAGGACAGAGAGATAATTCTTCTGCGTTATGTAAATGAAGAACCCGTCGGAGTAATAAGCAAGCTGTACAATATATCAAGATTTGCACTCAACCGCAGAATAAAAAATATACTTGAATTTCTGCGGAAAGAGTTTGAAAAGGAGGATTTGAAGTGAATAAAAAGTCTAAAAAGACTTTGGAAAACGCCTTTAATATTCCTGAACCAAATCAGAAAGACAGTTTTTTCAATAAACTTGACATAAAGCCAGAAAGAAAATTTTCGTCCTTTATACCTGTGTATCTGCCGACGGCGATAGTTGCGGTAATGATTATAGGCTTATGGGGCGGTATAAAGAATCTGCCCCGATTTGAACAGCCCGAAAATATTGATAATATTATATACTCCTCCGAATCTTCCGTTTCCGAAAATTATACGGACACCAAAATTCAGACATCGCTTTCCTATGTCAGCAGTTCTGAAAAACAAACCCAGACTACAACAGCTTTTCAGACAAATAATACACATACATCTGAAAATGAAAAAAGCACATATGTCACAACAACGTCCGAAAAGGCTACGGAAAATACAACAAACAGAAATAACATTAATGAATCTTCCGAAAATTCCACATCTGAAAATTCGTATGAAAGTGATTCTGAAAGCACTACAGAATCACCACGTACTACTAATAACACTACTCACCCACGCCGTACCACTTCAACTACACGCACTACTTCAACCAAACGCACCACTACAACCAATACTACAAGAGAAGTGAACGATGTCACAACAACTTCAACTTCCCGTTCCACCAATACTACCGCAACACATGATGGCGGAAATTCCTCACTCCCACAGACAACAACCGTTTCTAACTATGAAGTTGACCTTCCTGCACTCATTACTACTACCGAACACACTCTCTCTGTAGGCGATTATGAACATCCCAACTATACGGTTATTCCGCCTGTGCGTTATTATCCTGACGACAATGCCATTGATGTAAGTGATTCTATGCATAATGACGCTAAACCACCTTTACAAAATGGTGGTCAGTCGCCTCCGCAAGATGTAGCTAAGCCAGGCGCTACAGTTGATTTTGATTCATGGCAGAATTTGGCGGATAATTCCGATATAATTGTAATCGCAGACGTTGACGAAATAATCTATACAAGTATAGACGGAACTCCCTACACTCAGGAAAATATAACGGTTTCAAAAGTTATAAAGGGTGATATTGAACAACATTCAAGGATTTCAGTTTATGGCAAAGGCGGATATATCCCCGCTTCCGAACACGGAACAATACAGATTTCGTGGGCAATAGAAAACGACTGTATGCTTTTCGACCCTGCCGAGAACAAGACTTTTTCAGAGGTCGGCGACAGATATATTTATTTTATAAAAAAAAGTGATTACCCACTTCCCGACGGAAGTTATTGTCTTACAACATACAATGATATGAGCAAGTTCCGCTACAAAGACGGTCGTTATATTAACATGAATAACAATAATATTATGTTTACAACTGCGGAACTTTATGAATATATAAACCATTAAGGAGGACTATTTATGAAAAAATCAAGCAGAATTACTTCACTCATTATTTCGGCTGTTATGAGTATTTCAGCCATGCCGATTATTTCAAACGCTGAAAACGCAAATCGTACATTGCCATATGAAAAGCCAATTTTGGAAGAGGCTCTCCCCTGCTATGTTGACGGAAACACTGCTGTTTTTAAGGGCGACAAAAATTATGACTTTGTAACAAGTGTAGCTCCTTACTCAGAATTTAAAACGGAAAGAAAAGACGAAACTTTTGAAATTACTCCCGAAAAGGACGGCAGTTTTATAGTTTCAAGAGTATGGCTGGAAGAAATGATTATAAGCTATGATATTGAGGTTGATTATAGTGCTGAAGCAGGCAGTGGAACTATGGTAGATATAATTGAAACGCACTGTCATTATTTCTATCCGCATATCCAGAACTTTAAAATAACATACGATTCAGAAACAGGTACACGGATTGATTATTTAGGAGAAAGAAGTTTTTACAACAAAAATACTGTCAATGAAATAAAAAGCAATAATTCAGTGGTATGCTTTGACCGTGTGGAAATGGATACAGACGATATTTTCAACGGAGGAAGTTATTACACCTTAGCGTCATGCAATTTAGGTGATAATATGTTTTTCACGTATTTTGACTATGGCTATGAGTACACAAAAAAAGATAAATCAGTTTTCTGCATAAAGAGCGGATATTATGATGAATATTACGAAAGCGGAGATTATCAGGCTATAAGCGTTACAGGAAATGCTGAAAAGACAAATACTTTCTACGGCGGAAGCTATATTAACGGAAATCTTATGGAGGGTACTGCTGATATAGTTTCATATACTACTATCGAACCTACAGGCGACGGTCTGGCAGAAGTAGATTATGACCCGAATTATAACAGCCCATATGATGTATATATTCCCCCTGTATCTCTTATACTTACCATAGAAAATGGACAGTTCCTTACTTCTGTATGGCAAATGTATTGCGAATTACCAGACATAGGAGACTTGAATATGGACGGAAAAATAGGCATTGCCGATGCTGTTGTATTCCAGAAGTATATGATTGGTTCAACTAAGCTTACAAACATTCAGGCTAACTGTGCCGATATGAACAGTGACGGAAGTGTTGACGTATTTGATATGGTTCTTATCAGACAGAAAGTTATTGAAGATAGTCATTTAGGATTAATTCCCGAACCGGTTGACACTATCAGGAATCATGTCAGCTAATAAAAATATTCCGATAATATGAAAGGAGAGAGATTTATGAAAAAATCAAACAAAATTACTTCACTTATTATATCGGCTTTGATGAGTATTTCAGCCATGCCGACGATTTCAAACGCCGTTGACGAAGAGTACACGGAGTATACACTGCCATATGAATCGTCTGAGGCAATTCCGCCGTGGGCTCAGCCATACACCATTGACGGCGACAGCGTTATTTTTGATGGCAGTAAGGATTACGACTTCATAGTGAGCAGTCTTTCAAGATTCTCTACCGAAAGGACTGATGACTCTTTTAAGTTCACCCCGACTTATACAAGCACTTCTTTTCTGATTTCAAGAGTTCACCTCGCCGAAGAAATTATAGATTATTCACTTGGTAGTGTTTATGACCCCGAAACAGATAATGTAATTCATATTCATGAACCTATCGATATACACTGTCATTATTTCTATCCTGTTATTGAGAATTATGCAGTATCGTATAATATAAATACGGGTACACAGGTTCAATATATAGGCAGAAGGTCTTACAGAAACGAAACAAATATTGATAAAATCATGTCGGGCGATATGGGAATATGTTTTGACTATTCCGAGGAGTACGACACTGAAAAAATCTGTAACAGCGGTGCTTACTATACTTTAGCATCATGCACAGCTGATAGTAATATGTTCTTTACGTTCTTTGACTATGGCTATGAGTACACACAAAAAGATAAAACCGTTTTCTGTCTGAAAACTCCATACAGTACAGATGATATAGCATATATATCATATATAGATGTTTCGGGGAATGCCGAAATAGCAGACACGTTCTATGGCGGAAGCGTAATTGACGGAAACCTTATGGCAGGTACTGGTGATATAGTTTCATATACTACTATCGAACCCACAAGCGACGGATTTGTTGAAATATACTCTGCCGATATTATTCCTATGTTTTCAATAATACTTAACGTTGCCAATGGTAAGTTTATACCGAGTTACTCAACAATCGGCTGTGTTATGCCCGATAGTTGCGACTTGAATATGGACGGATATATAAATATTTCGGACGCTGTTATATTTCAGAAGTATATGATTGGTACAACAAAGCTTACAAAAATTCAGTCAAGCTGTGCCGATTTAAACTACGACGGAAGTATTGATGTATTTGATATGGTACTCATCAGACAGAAAATTATTGAAGATGATTATACTGGTTTAGTACCATTGGTTAATTATTCAGGACAGGAATGCGGAAAAAATCCGGAAATTTCCTGATTACAAAAAAACTATTGACAAATAAAAAAAAATGTGATATAATGGATTTATCTTCAGGGCATGGTGTAATTCCTGACCGGCAGTTAAAGTCTGCGAGCCTTTTAAGGCTGATTCGGTGGAACTCCGAAACCGACGGTAAAAGTCCGGATGTGAGAAGATGATAATATTATTCCACGATATATCTATGCCCCGAAGTGAAGAATTTCGGGGTATTTTTTATGGAGGTGCATATGAACCACGAAGAATATATGAAAACCGCCCTTGAACTTGCAAAAAAGGGCATGGGCTTTGTAAATCCTAATCCGATGGTAGGAGCGGTTATTGTAAAAGACGGCAGAATAATAGGAAAGGGATTTCACAGAAAATATGGTGAACTTCATGCAGAACGCAATGCTTTTGCAGACTGTACGGAGAACTGTTCCGATGCTGATATTTATGTAACTCTTGAGCCATGCTGTCATCATGGGAAAACCCCTCCGTGTACTGACATAATAATTGAAAAAAAAATCAGACGTGTTTTTATAGGCTCGTCCGACCCTAATCCATGCGTTGCAGGAAAGGGCGTACAGATTTTAAGAAAACACGGAATTGAAGTAGTCGAGGGTGTTTTAAAGGAGCAGTGTGACAGACTGAATGAAATATTTTTCCACTATATAACAACTCAAAAACCGTTTGTAACTATGAAGTATGCCATGACTATTGACGGAAAAATTGCCTGTCACACTGGTCTTTCAAAGTGGATTACAGGCGAACAGGCAAGAAAGCACGTACATACGGAACGCCTGAAACATTCTGCTATAATGGTTGGCGTGGGAACTGTTCTCGCAGATAATCCCATGCTTGACTGCCGTCTTGAAAACGGACGCAATCCAGTACGCATTATTTGTGATACAAATCTTCGCACGCCTCTTGACTGTAATATTATCGGAACGGCTGACAAAATCCCGACTGTTATCGCCACCTGTTCGGACGACAAGGAAAAAATTTCTGTTTATGAAAATCTCGGCTGTCGGATAATCCAGACAGACAAAAAAGACGGTCATGTTGATTTATGTGAACTCGTTCAGAAACTCGGCAACGAAAAAATTGACAGCATACTTTTAGAGGGTGGCGGTGAACTGAATGAATCCGCTTTGAAATCGGGTATTGTCAATAAGGTTCAGACTTATATTGCACCGAAAATTTTCGGCGGACGTGATGCAAAAACAGCGGTTTCGGGCGCTGGTGTTAACTGCCCCGACGATGCCTATATGCTTGAAAATATCGAAATAAAACGCATAGGCGACGACATTCTGATAGAAAGCAGGGTGAAATAAATGTTTACTGGTATCATTGAAGAAGTCGGAACGGTTCAGACGGTTCAGCAAAGCGGAAACAGTTCTTTTATAAAAATTCAAGCCGAAAAAGTTCTTGATGACGTTCATCTGGGCGACAGTATAGCGGTAAACGGCGTTTGTCTTACGGTCACCGAATTTGACAGAAACAGTTTCCGTGCCGACGTTATGAACGAGACTTTAAACCGCTCGTCACTTGGAAGTCTGAAAAACGGAAGTCCCGTAAACCTTGAACGTGCAATGTCAGCAAACGGACGTTTCGGTGGACATATAGTTTCGGGACACATAGACGGTACGGGTATAATCTCTGCCATAAAAAACGACGGTATAGCCGTATGGTATACGATTAATACACCCCCCGAAATAATGCGTTATATCATTGAAAAAGGTTCGATAGCAATTGATGGTATAAGTCTTACCGTCGCTAAAGTAACGGACAGCAGTTTCAGCGTTTCCATAATTCCGCATACCGCCGAAAAAACTGTACTTTCATATAAGAAAAACGGCGATACCGTAAATCTTGAAAACGATATAGTCGGGAAGTATGTCGAAAAATTAATACAGTCTGCTGACGAGAAAAAAAGTAGTATTTCAATAAATTTTCTTGCGGAGAACGGTTTTATATAATGTATAGTTGATGTATAGTATGTAGGGTTTAAGGGTTATATTACCTTCTCGTACATAAAAACACTTTTTTTAGAAAGGTTTATGGAAAAGGGTACAAACCATACATACCCTACATAATATTAAAGGAGATTCAGAAATGGACATTGACGAAATAAAAAGATATATTCATGTAGGTTGGAGATATGTTGAAGTATCACGGGATTATATGTATCACGGAATATGTCGGAGAACTTATATAAGGGAAAATCAGATACAGCTTGATTTCTGCACCGCTGGAAACATCGAACTGAACGAGGGCGAAACCACTTTTTACTTTGTCTACGAAAGTTTTGAAGACGTTATAAAATCGGCTGAATCTTTTCTGCAAAAGCCTGTTTCCGAATGGATTAACTATAACCGTACATGGAATGAGTGGGATTTTAAGCCGTATGATACAGAATCACACAACAAGCTTTTTGAGGATTTGCAGAATCACAGACTTGAATTTCCCGAAAATTTCAGCTATATGCGGATATGCAGTATTTACGCACTGGGAGTTTTTCTCGGAAAAATAAATCCTCGAAATGATGACAATATTTTTGACGACATTGATTTTGTGAAATATCTTTTTTCGCTTGACAATGAATTTGATAAATACTAAGGAGGTTTGTAAAATGTTTGAATACAACACAATTGAAGAAGCCATACAAGCTTTGCGGAACGGTGAAATTATTCTTGTAACCGACGACGAAAACCGTGAAAATGAAGCCGACATGATTTGTTCGGCTGAGTTTGCAACTACAGAAAACGTCAACTTCATGGCTACCCACGCAAAAGGATTAATATGTATGCCTATGAGCCGTGAACTCTGCCGTAAACTCTACCTTCCGCAGATGGTGGGACTTGACGAAAACACAGATAATCATTGTACAGCGTTCACGGTATCTATCGACCATGTAAACACTACTACAGGAATTTCAGCCGAAGAACGTGGTTTCACGGCAAGAATGGCTGTTGACGAAAACGCAAAGCCCGACGATTTCCGCCGTCCTGGTCATATGTTTCCGCTTACCGCAAAGGACAACGGCGTTTTAGAACGTGACGGACACACCGAAGCAACCGTTGACCTTATGAGAATAGCAGGTCTTAAGGAATGCGGACTTTGCTGTGAAGTAATGAGAAACGACGGCACTATGATGAGAGCAAAAGAAGTACAGGAAAAAGCTAAGGAATGGGGCATGAAATTCATCACAATTCAGGCTATCAAGGAATACAGAAAATGTAATGATGTACTTGTTGAACGTGTTGCAGACACAAAGCTCCCCACAAAATACGGTGAATTTCGTGCAGTCGGATTTATAAACAAACTTAACGGCGAGCATCATGTGGCACTTGTAAAGGGCGATATCGGCGACGGTCATGACGTTCTCTGCCGTGTTCATTCGGAATGTCTCACGGGCGATGCTTTCGGTTCGCTGAAATGCGACTGCGGACAACAATTTGCCTCCGCAATGACACAGATTGAAAAAGAGGGACGTGGAGTACTGCTCTATATGCGACAGGAAGGGCGTGGAATAGGTCTTATAAACAAACTCCGTGCATATGAATTGCAGGATAAGGGCATGGACACCCTTGAAGCAAATATTGCACTTGGTTTTCCTGCCGATATGCGTGAATACTATATAGGCGCACAGATTCTCCGTGAACTCGGCTGTAAGACGCTCCGTCTGCTCACAAACAATCCCGATAAAGTATACGGTTTAAGCGGTTTCGGACTTGAAATAAAGGAACGTGTACCAATTCAGGTACAGGCTACTGACTATGATTTATTTTATCTCAAAACCAAAAAAGACAAAATGGGTCATATTTTAAATTATTAATAAAAGGAGAAAAATATTATGAAAATCTATGAAGGACAGCTT
>CAMWVV010000098.1 GCA_947177755.1 uncultured Ruminococcus sp.
CCCACCACACCCACCACCTCTTATCCTTTGTATCTGTAATTCTTCGTACTTTTCAGAATACGCATGGTAAGCAAATCTGTATCAAGCAGACTATAATAAACATTGTCCATATATGAAAGATGTCCCATAGCTCCGGGATTGATTTCATAGGTTACATAAATATATCTGCCGTCTTTCTTTTGTTCAATAACTCTCCAACTGTCTTCACGTATCAGAAAAACCACTCCCGTAAGCAGATACACAAATATAAGAAATGATATCAGCAACTGACTAAAAAGTTTCCATTGTTTTTTCCAGAGAAACAATATATTTATCACAAAAGGTACTGCAAAAATAATACCCCTGATTTCGATAATACTGCCGTCTGCAACCACTATTGAAACAATATCCAACAATACAAGCAAAATAAAATTAAATTTTTTCATATCATTTAGTCCTTAAAGAGAAATCATACAATAACATTCAGATATTCAATGTTAATATCTTCCGTACCTGTCATAGAACAGCCTTTATCTTTGGCATATTTTATATATTCAATTATTTCGTCTGTTATGAGTTCGCCAGGGGCGAGAATAGGTATTCCGGGGGGATAGCACATTACAAATTCACTGCACACACGTCCTGCTGATTTTTCAAGAGGCAGTGAAATTTTGTCCGCATAGAAAGCACGTCGGGGAGTTTCCGCAACTATCGGGTTTATATACTCCTGTGTAAGCATACCTGCACCCGATTTTCCGAAACGTCTTTTTATTTCCGACATAGCACTTATCAGACGCTCTATATCACGCTTTCTGTCGCCCACTGAAATATATGCCAGAATATTTCCGATGTCGCCGAACTCTATCTGTATATCGTATTCGTCACGGAGCAGGTCATAAACCTCAATGCCAGCCAGTCCTATCGGCAAAGTGTATACAGACAGCTTTGAAATATCAAAGTCAAAAATGCTGTCACCGTTTATCAGTTCTTTCGAGTAGGCATAGTAACCGCCTATGCTGTTTATCTCGGAACGTGCATACTCCGCCATTCCGACAGTCTCGGCAAAAATTTCACGTCCGCTGAGTGCAAGCCTTTTGCGTGAAATATCAAGACTTGAAAGCAGAAGATATGACGCACTTGTTGTCTGCGTAAGATTTATAATCTGTCGCATATAGTCGGCATTTATTTTTCCGCCCATAAGCAGAAAAGAGCTTTGTGTAAGACTTCCTCCCGATTTGTGCATACTTACGGAAGCTATATCTGCACCGGCATTCATAGCCGTCACAGGAAAATCTTCACCGAAATAAAAATGTGTTCCGTGAGCCTCGTCCACAAGTACAAGCATACCGTGAGCGTGTGCAATTTCCGTAATTTTCTTTAAGTCTGAACATATTCCGTAATAAGTCGGATTATTTACCAGTACTGCTTTAGCATCGGGATTTTCTTCAATAGCTTTCACAACCTGCTCCACTGACATTCCGAGAGCTATTCCAAGCTGTTTATTAACGTCGGGATTCACATAAACAGGTACGGCATCGCAAAGAATAAGGGCATTTATAGCACTGCGGTGAACGTTTCGGGGCATAATTATCTTGTCACCGCTCTTGCACGCATACATTATCATACTCTGCACCGCCGAAGTTGTACCGCCTACCATAAAAAATGCATTAGCTGCACCGAAAGCCTGTGCCGCAAGCATTTCAGCATCTTTGATTACGGAAACAGGGTGACAGAGATTGTCAAGGGGTTTCATTGAGTTAACATCAACGCTCATGCAGTCCTCGCCAAGAAACTCCGTAAGTTCCATGTTTCCACGCCCACGCTTATGCCCAGGAACGTCAAAAGGCACTACACGCATACGTCTGAATTTTCTTAAAGCCTCATAAATCGGTGCATTAATCTGTGAAAGACCCATTTTCAAAAACATTCCTTCCGCTGAAAATTTCTATCATCTCTTTACGCAGACTGTTCATTATTTCAAGCCTGTTTCGTGGTGAAAGTTCACGAACGTCTGTATTGAACAGGTAATTTTGCAGTTCAATTTCCTTTATAAGCATTTTTGTATGAAAAATATTTGCCTGATACACGTTAACGTCAACTGCATCATATCGGTCTAAAACCGCACTGTCAATATAATCCTGAATCGACGTTATATTGTGGTCGATAAAAAGTTTTTCACCTCCTACACTTCTTGTAAAGCCTCTTACACGGTAGTCCATAGTAATTATATCTGAATCAAAGCTGCCTATAAGATAGTCAAGAGCGGTAAGGGGTGTGATTTTTCCGCAGGTCGCAACGTCTATGTCAACTCTGAACGTCGCAATATTAGTGTCGGGGTGGTACTCGGGATAGGTATGGACTGTAACATGACTTTTGTCAAGGTGTGCAACAGTTTCCGTACTTCCTGCGGGTATCATTGTATCGTCCGCAATAAGAAAAGTAGCAGACGCACCTTGTGGGTCATAGTCCTGTCTGGAAATACTGAGGACTTTAGCACCAATCATTGTAGTAAGAGTAGTCATTATTTCTGTTATGCGTTCAGAATTATATGCCTTGTCGATATATGCTATATAGTCAAGCTGAGCTTTCGGTGTCTTTGCATAGCAGACATCATATATATTGAAACTGAGCGATTTTGTAAGATTATTAAATCCGTACAGCTTTAATTTATTTTCCATAATTCACCTCATAAGTTATAACATAAAATAAAATGCACGTACAGGTTTCATCAACCAGTACGTGCATGAAAATACATATGTCTATGCATTATAACTTCATATTGGCTTCAGAGTCTATATAAGCAAAGATACCTTTTACTACTCTTATTGACCTTTCACAAGCTGATGAAAACTTATAAAAATTTCTCGGCATAAACCGAATCAATAAGGCAGACTCCAATCTGCCGTGAAAAAATCTTGCCTCACCATTCCGAACAGTCTACGGAACAATGACATATGAAACCGAAGCTTCTTCTGCAATTTGTATTATTTTATCATATTTTATTAATCTTGTCAAGAGTTAACGGAAAAGTTTTTGAGATTTATTTTTTGTAACATGATTTATTTTAACTCAGCGATTGTCACGCCGTCCTCGCCCTCGCCGAAAACTCCCAGACGGAAATTTTTCACAGACGGGTGAGATTTAAGTCTTGCATGAACAGCTTTTCTTAAAAGCCCCGTACCCTTGCCGTGAATGATAGTAACCATAGAGATATTTGACATAACAGCCCTGTCAATGAATGCATCAAGCTGATAAACGCCGTCGTCGCACGCACAGCCACGGATATCAAGTTCCATTTTTCCACGGCGTTCAGCCTTTACGCCTATTTTGCCGACTTTCCGTGATGGTTTATTTTTATATGTGACCTTTTCCGTCTCTTCGAGCCTCAGCCTTGATATTGCTATTTTAGACTTCATCACGCCCATCTGTACAAACACAAAGTCACTGCCATCTGGTTCGCCCGAAACAATGCCCTTTCTTTGCAGGTCAACTACATAAACAGTGTCGCCACGCCTGAGCTTTCGGGGAAGTACATAGTCTGCATTAGGGTCATGCCTGTCAACAGGGTTTGCCGTATCATACATTTTATTGAAACTCTGCTTTGACCTTGATTTTGCACCCGAAACACTTTCACCGAAATTCTTCTTGTCCTTTTCTTTTTTAAGCTGTTCAAGTTCGGTGATAAGTTCATTTGATTCGGCTTTGGTTTGTTCAATAATCGTCATGGCACGCAGACGTGCTTTTTCGAGTTCGTCAGCCTTTGTCTTTTCAAGTTCCTCACGTTCTTTCCTTAGAATGTTTTCATGTTCCTGTGCCTGTGCTTTCAGACGTGAAATTTCTTCTTTCTGACGTTCCAATTCAAGACGTGCGGATTCAAGTTTTCCTATAACTTCTTCAAAACGGCTGTCCGCCTCGCTTATCCTTGATTTTGCGTCCTCGATTATATCGGACGGCATACCGAGACTTTCGGAAATTGCAAAGGCATTTGACTTTCCTGGAGAGCCGACTATAAGCCTGTAAGTCGGACGGAGTGTTTCTATATCGAACTCGCATGATGCGTTTTCAACTTCGGGGCTGTCTATGGCAAAAACTTTCAGTTCCTGATAGTGAGTCGTAACCATTACTTTTGCACCCGATAACATTAGTCTTTTTATTACCGAAACCGCAAGTGCCGCACCTTCAACGGGGTCTGTACCCGAGCCGAGTTCATCCAGCAGAACAAGTGACTTTTCGTCAGCAGTTTCAATAATTTCAATGACTTTGTTTGTGTGTGCGGAAAAAGTAGAGAGATTCTGTTCAATGCTCTGACTGTCACCGATATCCGCAAGTATATGGTCAAAAACTGAAATACTGCTACCGTCGGCAACAGGTATCATAAGTCCGCACATAGTCATTGCACTGAGAAGCCCTGCTGTTTTCAATGCAACTGTTTTACCGCCCGTGTTAGGACCTGTTATTATAAGAGTACTGTATTCATCGCCGAGGGATATATTTACAGGTTCGACTTTTTTGCGGTCAATAAGAGGGTGACGTGCTTTTTTGAGATTCATTTTTCCGTCGTCGGTTATTTCGGGAAGAGAACAGTTAAGCCTTGCGGCAAGTGAAGATTTTGCAAAGTAAAGATTAAGTTCCGTACAGATTTTATAGTTTTCACACAGAATGTCCGCATAGTCACCGCATTCCCTACAGAGTTCACGGATAATTCTTTCAATTTCCTCCTGCTCTTTTCCCTCAAGAATACGTATATCATTATTTGCCTCGACTATTGCCATAGGTTCAATAAATATAGTCTGTCCTGTTGCCGACGTATCATGAATAAGACCGCTGACCTGTCCACGATATTCTGATTTTACAGGAAGTACAAAACGTCCGTCCCTGATAGTTACGGCACTTTCCTGCAAATACTGCTGAGTGGTTTTATTTTTCACCATCTTGTCGAGGGTTTCTCTCAACTGCATTCCTGCACGGTTTATCTTTCTTCTTATCGCAGCAAGTTCGGGACTTGCCGCATCGGAAATTTCGTTTTCCGAAATAATTGAACGTTCAAGCTTTTCAAGAAGCCAGTCATTAGGTGCAAGACGTGAAAAAAGATAATTCAATTCTGTTTCAATATTTTCACAATGACCATACCAGTCCGCAAGTCCCTTTATCTGACGGAGCATGACGGCAATGTCCATAAGGTCACGCAAAGAAATAACCGCTCCCGACTTCGCACGGGCGGCTATGGTTGTAATATCCCTGAAATTACTGAAAGGCGGAGTTCCGAACTGCACCGACAGCCCGAAAGCCTGTGAAGTTTTAAGGCACTCATAGTGTACACGTCCCAAATCGTTATCGGGACGCACAGCAAGAGCCATTTTCCTTGTTTCTTCATTTGAAGTCAAATCCGCAAGCATTTCAAGAATTTTATCAAGTTCAAGTGTTCTGAGATATTTATTCATATATTTTACCTTTGATTACAATTTAAGTGATTTGTAAAAACCGAGTGTATGGAAATTCCTTTCAAGATGTGAAATAAGGTAATTTTCCGCAATAACGGAAAGTCTGTTCATTGTTTCGTCTGATGTTCTGAAATTATAAAGCCTATCGAAATCTGAAAGAAGTATATGACGCATCGCACTGAGAACGGAAATTTTTACTTTATACCATTCGTCCGCATTTCCGTGAAAACAGTCCCTGCAATAAAAACAGCTTTCCTTTACACTGAAAAAAAGTTCAGGCGGTTCAAAAATTCCGCAGTTACGGCACGCCAGAACATCGGGCATAAAACCGATTTCGGACATAAGACGGAGTTCAAATATCGCTTTCAGCATCTTTTCGTCACGCAGGTCTTTTTCAAGATAATGAAGATTATTCAGAAAAAGACGCATAATATCGCCGTTACGGGTTTCGGGCTTTATGCAGAACCGCAGAACGTCCGCAAAATATGAAGCGAGTGAAATTTTTGTAAGCGAATCACGCAGACCATAAAAAATGCGTATCGGTTCGGCACTGTTCAGCATAAGATAATCCCTGCGTTGATTGTAACAGAAATCCGAATAAGCAAAAAGCTGTGATGAACTGCCTGATTTTCCGCTGATTTTTTTCGCACCTTTTACAGTAAGCTCAATAACTCCGTATTCTTCAGTGAGAATATCAATAAACTTATCCTGTTCTCCGGCAGTACGTTCTTTTATAACAATACCTTTTACTGTAGTCATTAAAAAATATTACTTTTCAGAAAGCCCGAAACTTCTGATAAGATTTTCACGGTTACGCCAGTCTTCCTTTACCTTGACCCAGCACTTCAGATTGACTTTAATCTGAAAAAAATCCTCAAGTTCCATACGTGCCATAGTGGAAGCCTTTTTCAGCATTGCACCGCCCTTGCCGATAACTATCCCCTTATGCGATTCCTTTTCACAGTAGATGACGGCAGAAATATCAAGTATATCCTTGTCGTCACGCTCTGTCATCTGTTCAACTCCCACGGCAATTCCGTGTGGTACTTCGTCTTTGAGAAGCATAAGAAGCTTTTCACGTATCATTTCGGCGGCAAGAACTTTTTCGGGCTGGTCTGTAATCATGTCGTCGGGGAAAAAATGGACGGATTCTTCCGAAAGTTTTATTATTTCCTCAACTACTATATCAACGCCGTTTCCCTCGGTAACGCTTACAGGCACAACCGCCTGAAAATTTATCTGTGAAGTAAGTGAAGCTATAACAGGTGCGATTTCGTCCATACTTTTCAGCAGGTCAATTTTGTTAAGCACAAGTATAACAGGCATTTTTGATATATTCATTGATTTGAGCAGATTTATTTCCTGCTCATTGATTTTCTTTGTGCAGTCCATGACAAAAACAACGGCATCAATGTCGCTTACCGATTCCCTGACCGTATTAAGCATATGTTCACTTAATTTGTTTACGGGCTTGTGAAGTCCTGGGGTATCGAAAAATACAAGCTGAACGTCGTCAATGTTTTTTATTCCCGTAATACGTGTACGTGTTGTCTGCGGTTTGTTGCTTACGGACGCTATCTTTTCCCCCACAACAGCATTGAGCAGTGAAGACTTGCCTGCGTTGGTTCTTCCTGCAATAGTAACAAAAGCGGTTCTGGACATCAGCCGTTATCCTCCTGTATCACAAAAGTAGCGTCTCTTGAAATTCCGAGTTTTTCAAGCACGGATTCTTCTTTTTCACGCATTATTCTCTGGTCAAGCTGACTGGTTTCGTGGTCATATCCGAGCAGATGGAGCATGGAATGAACAGTCAGGAATCCAACTTCACGCTCAAGTGAATGTCCATAGTTCTGTGCCTGTTTTACTGCCGTTTCAAGAGAAATAACAACATCGCCGAGCTGTACCGCATTTGTTTCGGGATTAAGTTCAACCGTACCGTCCTCACTTGTAAGAGGGAATGAAAGTACATCTGTAACACTGTCTTTATTTCTGTATATCTTGTTGAGATTCCTTATTTCGCTGTTGCTTACGAAAGAAACGCTGACTTCAGCATCTCTGCCGAATTTTTCGGTTGCAAGAACCGCCTGACAGCATCTTCTTATAAGAAGCCTTATTCCTACAGGAACTTTCACCTCTGTCTGATTATTTTTTACATAAACCTTTAATTTAGCCATGATTTCTCATTCTCCCTTCATTGTACTTTTCATACGCCTTTATAATGTCCTGCACAAGTCTGTGGCGTACAACATCTTTGTCAGTAAATCTGCGAATTTCTATTCCGTCAATGCCATTAAGAACCTTTACAGCCTCAACAAGTCCCGACTTTCTTGTATCGGGTAAGTCAATCTGTGTTATGTCGCCTGTAATAACCATTCTGCTTTCATTTCCGAGACGTGTAAGAAACATTTTAATCTGTTCGGAAGTTGTATTCTGTGCTTCGTCGAGAATAATGAAAGCTTCGTCTAAAGTTCTTCCACGCATATAGGCAAGCGGTGCGACTTCAATAATACCCTTTTCCATGTACCGTGCAAAATTTTCAGCTCCGAACATATCAAAAAGAGCGTCATAAAGCGGTCTGAGATAAGGGTCAACCTTGTCCTGCAAATCTCCGGGCAGAAAACCGAGCTTTTCGCCTGCCTCTACGGCTGGACGTGTCAGAATAATCTTCTTGACCTTATGTTCACGGAAAGCCTTTACAGCCATAGCAACCGCAAGATATGTCTTTCCCGTGCCTGCCGGTCCTATACCAAGAACAATTGTATTTTCCTTTATCGCATCAACATATCTTTTCTGTCCGACCGTTCTCGCCCTGAGAATTTTTCCCGACGCAGTAAGGCATATTCCGTCGCCTCTGAGTTCTTCAAGCTGTTCAATCGCACCGTCAGATGCCATTGATGTAACATAACGCACAGTCTGTTCACTGAGAGTTTGTCCGCCCGACGACATTCTTATAAGAACCCTGACCGCTTTTTCAGCTTCGGATATATTTTTTTCATCTCCGATTATTTTAATAACACCGTCCCTGCTTACTACGGCAACACTGTATTCTTTCTGAATACGGCTTATATTGCCGTCAAGTCTGCCGAACAGTTCCGAAATCTGTTCCTGATTTTCAATTGGTATAATTTTTTCTGCCATCGAAAAACTCCGTTTCTGTACATTTTAAATATACTGTTCGGGAAATGCCCCCGCATTTGCCAAAGACGCATTTGAATAGTCCGAATTGCCTGTAACTTCTTTCAGTACAGTCACATTGTCGGGGAAAATAATTTCCTGTTCTTCCGAATCAAGCTCAATCTCCATAATGGCAAGATTTTCGGAAAACGGGTATACGTCCAGTTCAAAAAGCTGATTCTTATAATCGAAACAGTACCTTACTTTATTAATCGGTTTACAATCCTCACAAGCCTGAACAATCAGACGGTTATATTCGGATTCATCAATCTCATATTCCATTTCCTTACGTGTAACTGCTGTGATAAAAAGCTTTTCCGTATAAGTATATATGACATTTTCACCATCGGCTATACGTCTCACTCTTCTCTGAGCATCATTTTCACCGTTTTTAAGATAAGTCTGTGTAATACTGATTTTTCTTTTAACGTCAAGACTGTCAGTATCGGGCAGTTTTACAAGAAACTTTCTTTCAATTTCGTATCCTTTAATCATATCAACTTTCTCCGTAACCGAAAATTTAAAATATTTTTAAATAACAGCAAAATCCACTGCATAATATAT
>CAMWVV010000099.1 GCA_947177755.1 uncultured Ruminococcus sp.
CGAGATTGCCTCTTGTCTCGTGGGCTCGGAGATGTGTCTAAGAGACACTGTTATATGTATTATTTTACCACATCTCAATAATTTTTGCAATACCTGAGAGCAAAATATTATAAAGATATTATATTTTTTGCATATTTCGTCAAATTATCACAGCCATTTTCAGTCAAAATGACAAAATCTTCTATACGCACACCAAATTTTCCCTCAATATAAATTCCCGGTTCAACAGTCACAACACTTCCTGCTTCAAGAACAGAATTATAATTAGGAGAAGCGTTCGGCTTTTCATGAATTTCAAGACCCACACCGTGACCGAGAGAATGACCGAAATTATCGCCGTAACCTGCCCTTTCGATAATATCACGAGAAATTTTGTCAAGTTCTTTTCCCGTAATACCTGCACGGGCATTTTCAAGACCTGCAAGCTGTGCCTCAAGAACAATATTGTAAACTTTTTTCATTTCCTCGTCAGGTTCACCTACACAGATTGTGCGTGTCATATCGCTGTGATAGCCGTTCCATACCGCACCGAAATCCATAAGTACAAATTCGCCGTCCTGTACCTTTTTATCGGACGGAACACCGTGTGGCATGGACGTATTTCTACCCGAAAGCACAATAGTTTCAAAAGACAAATCTTCTGCACCGTTCTGAAACATAAGTCTGTTGAGTTCAAGTGCTATTTCACGTTCCGTTTTCCCGACCTTTATAAACGGCATAAGTTCATCAAGCGACTTTTCGGCTATTTCCTGTGCCTTACGTATACAGAATATTTCTTCGTCGTCCTTAATCATGCGGAGACGATTTATAGCGTTACTGAGAGCATCGGAATCGTCAATATCTACTTCTTTCATGAAATGCCGTCTGTAACCATTGAGTGTCTTAACGGTCATTGTTTCGGATTCAATCGCCATAGTATGCGCTTTGTGTCTGCTGATAAGTTCATGAACCTGTTTGCCAGTATTCACAAGTTCTATAACCTCCGCATTCTTAACGGTTGCACGTGCCTTTTCAATGTAACGGAAATCTATAAGCAGATACGCCTTTTCAGGAAATACAAGAACAATGCCCGCTGATGACTTCATTCCCGTAAAATAACGCCTGTTTACGTCGGAAGTTATTAATGCACAGTCTGTGTCAAGATGTTCAAAAAGCTTTTCAAATCTGTTCATTTCACATCTCCGAAAGTGCCTGAACGGCAAGATAGTAACTTCCGAAACCGAAACCACTTATACTGCCTTTGCAGACAGATGCGATAACCGAGTTTGCACGAAAAGCGTCCCTTGCGTCGACGTTGCTTATATGAACCTCAATGCACGGAATTTTTATGGCTGAAATGGCATCTCTTATGGCATAGCTGTAATGAGTGTAAGCACCTGCGTTTATAATAACGCCGTCAAACTCTTTTCTTGCACTGTGGAGTTTGTCAATAATCGCACCCTCATGGTTAGACTGGAAAATTTCACATTCAAGTCCCTGCTCTTTTGCTCGGTCAATAATATTGCTGTTGAGTACCTCTATTCCTGAATTTCCGTAAACTCCGGGTTCACGTTCACCAAGAAGATTGAGATTAGGACCGTGTATTACAAGAATTTTTTTAATCAATTCAAATTACTCCTTTATCTGAAATTTTTTAGGAAGAAACGGTTTTTCAAGAGTGCGTTTTATCTTAAAAAACGTAGTTTTTTCGTGTTCTATCGGAGCGGTGTAAAGCATTTTTATGCCATATAGATTCGCACCGAGAACGTCCGTAAAAATCTGGTCACCGACTGCCGCTATGTTTTTCAGAGGAAGTTTAATTTTTTGCACTGCCTCTTTAAAACCTTTTGAGAGCGGTTTTTTTCCCTCACACACAAAGTCAATACCGAGCATATCGGCAAACGGCTTTACTCTCGGCGGGTGATTATTCGACACAATAACAAGCTTTATGTTGCTATTTTTCATAAGATTCACCCATTCGGGAACACGTTCAGCAGGTTCGGGATTATCATGGGTTGTCAGTGTGTTGTCAACGTCCAGAATAAGACCTTTAACACCCAGTTTTTCAAGAAATTCGGGAGTTATATCGGTAACTCTCCTGAAATACGCAGTTGATTTGAAAAGCATATTTACCTCCTGTTGTTTTTTGTCGGAATCTGTAGCATAAAGGAAAAAGCGAGCTTAAAGCCCGCTTTTATCAACTTTAATTAGCTACCGCAAGATTAATACTTACGCTTACGAGCTGCCTCAGACTTCTTCTTACGCTTTACTGAAGGCTTTTCGTAATGTTCTCTCTTACGAACCTCAGCTATAACGCCGTCCTTGGCACATGACCTCTTAAATCTCTTAAGAGCTGTATCCAGAGACTCGTTTTTGCCAACACGAACTTCTGCCACTTATTTTCCCTCCCTTATTCAGAGGTTACACCGAATAAATTACGGTGCATCTATACTAATCACTCATAAAAGAGTGTCAGCCAGCCTATACCTCGAAAAAACAGCAGATACAAAAGCTAAATCATAAACAATATAATAATAGTTTACCACATTTTTTCAGAATTGTCAAGCTTTTTTTCCGTAATTTTAAAATTCGTTATTTTGCCACAATATTAACAAGTTTATTTGGTACATATATCTGTTTTATTATGTTCTTGCCGTCGGTAATTTCTTTAACTTTTTCGTCTGCGAGAGCCATAGCAATAACAGAATCCTTTTCGGAATCAGGTGCAATATTAAGTTTTGCCTTAAGTTTGCCGTTTACCTGCACGACAATTTCAATAGTTTCATCAACACAGAATTTTTCATCATACTTAATCCATTCCTGTTCGCTGAGGATTTTTCCCGTTATGATGTTGTAGATTTCTTCTGTAATGTGAGGAGCGAACGGATTGAGCATTATACAGAGTGAAGCAAGTTCTGCCTTGTTTATTGTACCAACAGCATATATATCATTTATGAGGGTCATCATTGCGGCGATTGCAGTATTGAACTTCATAGCCTCAATGTCCTCAGTGACTTTTTTAATAGTCTTGTGGAAATTTGAACGGAGCTTGTCGGAATAGTCATCACCGTCGGTGAGAATGTCCTGAAGTCCCCATACTCTGTCGATAAACCTCTTACAGCCCTTGATACCGTTAACACTCCACGGTGCAGACTTTTCATAATCGCCCATAAAGAGTACATACAGTCTGAGAACGTCCGCACCGAAATCTTCAACAACATCATTCGGGTCAATTACATTTCCACGGGTTTTACTCATTTTTTCGCCGTCAGGTCCGAGAATCAGACCCTGTGCTGTTCTCTTTGCATACGGCTCGTCAGTCGGTACAAGACCGAGGTCATAGAGGAACTTATGCCAGAATCTTGAGTAAATCATATGACGTGTAACGTGTTCCATACCGCCGTTGTACCAGTCAACAGGCATCCAGTATTCAAGAGCCTTTTTAGCTGCAAATTCGCTGTCATTATTCGGGTCGCAATAGCGGAGGAAGTACCATGAAGAACCTGCCCACTGTGGCATTGTATCGGTTTCACGCTTAGCGTCGCCGTTGCACTTCGGACACTTACAGTTGACAAAGCTGTCAATTTTTGCAAGAGGACTCTCGCCGTCCGTACCGGGTTCAAAGTTTTCGAGTGCAGGCAGACGGAGCGGTAATTCCTCATAAGGCACTGCAACCATTCCGCACTTTTCACAATGTACAATCGGAATCGGTTCGCCCCAGTATCTCTGACGGTTGAATGCCCAGTCCTTCATTTTATACTGCACACCACGCTCACCGCAGCCGAGTTCTTCGAGAATGGAAAGAGCCTTTTCTATAGCGTCCTTTTTGTTTGAAATGCCGTTAAGTACATCGGAATTAACCATTTCTCCGTCACCCGTATAGGCTTCTTTTGAAATGTCACCGCCCTTGATTACTTCAATAATATCAATACCGAACTTCTTTGCAAAATCATAGTCTCTTCCGTCGTGAGCAGGAACAGCCATAATTGCACCCGTACCGTAACCCATCATTACATAGTCCGAAATATAGACAGGAATTTCCTTTTTAGTTACCGGATTTACCGCTGTAAGACCCTCGATTTTAACGCCTGTCTTGTCCTTTACAAGCTGTGTTCTCTCAAATTCACTCTTCTTTGCACACTCTGCCTTGTAATCGTCAAGAGCCTGAATGTTTGCAATAGAATCCCTGTACTTCTGAATAATAGGGTGTTCGGGAGCGATTACCATGAAAGTAACGCCGTAGAGGGTATCGGGACGTGTTGTATAGATACGGAGTTTTTCGTCGTTTTCCTTTATGCTGAAATCAACAAACGCACCTGTTGATTTGCCTATCCAGTTCTGCTGCTGGAGTTTTACATTCGGGAGATAGTCAACTTTTTCAAGACCCTGTAAAAGTCTGTCGGCGTATTCTGTGATACGGAGATACCATACTTCTTTTGTTTTCTGAACAATATCGCTGTGGCAGACATCACATTTTCCGCCCTGTGAATCCTCATTCGAGAGAACAACCTTACAGCTCGGACAATAGTTTACAGAAGTCTTGTCACGGAAAACAAGTCCCTTTTCAAACATTTTCAGAAAAATCCACTGTGTCCACTTGTAATATTTTTCTTCTGTGGTGTCAATTACCCTTGACCAGTCGAAAGAAAAACCTACCTTGCGGAGCTGTCCGGTAAACGTTTCAATGTTTCTGTCGGTAACAAGACGTGGGTGAATTTTTTCCTTTATAGCTGTGTTTTCGGTGGGAAGTCCGTAAGCGTCAAATCCAATCGGGAAAAGAACGTTATAGCCCTCCATACGTCTTTTACGTGAAACAACTTCCAGACCGGAATAAGCCTTTATATGACCAACGTGCATACCGTATCCTGACGGATACGGAAACTCAACCAGTCCGTAAAATTTCTTTTTTGAATAGTCTTCAGATGCTTCAAAAGTATGGTTTTCGTCCCAGTACTTCTGCCACTTTGCCTCAACAGATTTATAATTATATCTGTCCATTTCAATCATTCCTTTACTATATTTTTGATTACTTGAAAATGTCACTTACTTCTGTCCATTGATTTGTAAAATGTGCCTTTATGTCGTCCTTTGTGACAAGGAGAACCGCACACACAATATCTGCAATACCTTCGAGCAGATAAATCCAGTTGCTTCCGAAATTTGAGATATTCGCAGGAAGATGCACCACTGCCACTATGAAAAGTATTCCGGCAACAACAAGGTTAACAAACTGCATTCCCGAAAAGAGAGCCAAAGCACCGCCGACTGCTATAAGTAAACTGCTTATACTAAGTCCGCCGCCTATAATCATATTCAGTACAGACTTTATAATAATATATGCACCAATTGCAACGGCTATATTTCTGCCCTGTGGGTTATTGGTTTTCACAGAAAATCACTCCTTTATAAGCAAACCGCTTATGTCAACGGGGCTGGCATCTGCCCAGAGACCCTCTAAATTATAGAATTGTCGCTGTGTCTTGTCAAAAACGTGTACAATAATGTCGGCATAATCAAGGATAATCCATGTATTTCCCGTATCTGATTCACGTCTCTGCGGTTCAACATTCTGCTGTGAAAGCTGAAATTCCACCTCATCGGCAAGTGTACGTGCGTGTGTGTTGCTTGTACCATTGACTATTATGAAATAGTCGGCAAGTATAGTGAGGTCGGCAACCTTAAGTGCCTGAATATCTTCACCTTTTTTAAGGTCAAGCGTTTTAATGATAATATCAAATTTTTCCTGTTGTGTCATATTAATTCTGCCTTCTTTCGTTTAATTTATATCCTTGTATATCAGACCGCTGTTATCATCTTCACCGTCGCTTATGCTCTGCAAATTATCGGACGTGTCATCATAAGCCGTATTCTGATAATCCGTGACATACTCAACAAGCGACGAATCCGAGCTTGTCATAATGCTCTGATACGGTCTGAAATAGTTGTTAAGCATATTGAGGGTCGCAAGCTTGTGGACGGAATAGATGTCATATACTTCACCGTCGGGGGCTTCATATCTTGCACCCTCACCGGGAACCATATTTACACGTACATTCTCCATTGAAAGAGTAGACGAAAAGTCCGCAAGCATACCAATATCGCCAAGGCTCATATTTGTGTATATATATTCCTTGTCGTAAATTGTCTTGAGATAACTGTATAATTTCACTCTTCCCTCGTCGTTGACTATGCTGAAAAGCTTTTCCATAGCGGCAGCCATGAAGCGACGCTGATTTTTCATACGTCCTATATCTCCCTCAGCCAACGCCCAGCGGAAACGCACAAACCATTCCGCCTGCTCACCGCTCAGGACTGTTTCACCGGCAGGGATTCTCTTGTCTGCTTCATATATCACTTCTTCATCGAGAGTAATCGGAATACCGCCCACAAGGTCAACCATCTCCTCTATATCGTTACAGCCTGTTGTGATATATGCATCAATTGGTATACCGAAATTTTCCTGAACCGCATTTACAACACGCTGTATAGGCGGATTGATATATTTCTGTCCCATAGCGTATATGCTGTTGAATTTTCCCGTGGGACTGTCTGTGTAGTCAGGCAGACAGGTATCACGTGGAATCTGCAAAATATTGAGTTCGGCGTGACCTATATCAAACTGACATACCCATATTACGTCAGTGTTGAACTCCTCTTCGTCGAATCCGAGGAAAAGCACTGTATATTGTCCTTCGACAAGCTGTGGCAAATCAAGACCGTCAGAAAAATCGACATCAACAATTTCGGGGTCTATCTGCAAATCCATAGTGTTCTCTTTCAGCTGACCTTCAACGTGTACAAGTGGCTGAAAATTCTTTACAAAGTCTATAACGGAAACATTTTCACCGCTTGAAGTGTCTTTTATAATCGGCATATTCAGAATCATGACACCGATTATAACCACGCTCGCTGACACTGAAACGAGTTTCACAAGAAAATCAGCCATTGAATATTTTTTCTTCTTTTTCTTATGGCGTTTTTTCTGTGGCGGAACAGCTTCGGCGGTTTTCGCATTTTTTTTGCTTTCGTTCTTCTTTTTTTCAGACTTTGCTTTCGCTTTTTCTTTCTCTTTCTTTTTCTTTTTTCTGTCGGCTTCAGACAGTTCAGGCAGTTTTTTTATACTTCGTACAGGTTCTGTTTCTTCCTCATCGGGAACATCAGCGGCATATCTTCCGTTATAGGTTTCAAAAGAAGTTTCGCCGTTATATTTATAAGGTCTGATTTCTTCGGAAGTTTCGGAAGAATATTTCCCCTGATATACGTCTTTCGGCAAAGGCTCAGCCTCATATCTTCCCTTGTACTGTTTCGGCGGATTCGCTTCAAACTGCACTCTGTTTATCTCACCAAAAGCCTTTTCGTTGTCCAGTTTACCCTTGTAATGTGCCTGCAAAGGACTTTCCTCAAATTTCTTTACTTTTTCACTGCGGAAAGGTTTTGCCTCATATTTTCCGCCCAAATCCTTTACGGAATTTTTGTTTTCTGATTTGTCTTTATCTTTTCCGCCTACTTTTGAAATTTTTCTGATAGGCTTCTGTTCACCGTTTCTGCTGTTATCCTCATTCATTTTATTGAAGTCCTCTCTTTTAAAGACTGTTTTTTATTTTTTCGGCTTTTCTTCCCTGCAAAGCCTTGTATAAAAATTATATCCCTCTGCCGTACATATCGGAACAAGTCCGCCTTTCTTGACAACGGATTTCATTGAAAAAGCAAAAGCCTCAAGCATAGCCCTGTTAAGACTTGTATATGAAATCTTCCTCATTCTGTCAACGTCCTTGTAATCCCTGTCGGCAGAAATAAGGTCACCAAGATAAACAATTTCTTCAAGCCTTGTCATTCCTGCACGTCCGACGGTATGAAACCGCACGGAATTAAGTATATCAATATCTTCTATGCCAAACTTTGTCTTTATAAAATAAGCTCCGGCGATTGCGTGCCATAAAGACCGTGTTTCCAGCTCTTCCCGACAAACAGTGAAATTACTTTCAAGCACAAGTTTTTTCTTTTCTTCGTCACGCAGTTCTTTACAAATATCATGAAGCAGTCCTGCAAAATATGCCTTGTCCGGTTCTTCACCGTATTTCATGGCAAGTTTCCGACACTCCTCTGCAACATTCAGAGAATGTGTGTAACGTTTCTGGGAAAGATGTTCTTTAAGATATTTTTTTATTTCCGACGGGTCGTAAAGCAAACTGTATCACCTCAACATAATTAATTATTACCTGAATATAATCCCCTTAATCTTATATATTTTACTACATTTTCGTCAAGATAGCAAGAGAAATCTGAATTTTCACCAAATTTTCTTCTTATTTCCGTTGAAGAAATAACTTCGGGACTTCTTTCACTTATAAGAATCCTGCCATATTGCGACAATTTTTTCGCTTTCTTCCGCAAAGAATCAAGGTCGCCCGAATTTCTTGAAACAACGGCAAGAGTGACTTCCGAAAGAATTTTTTCAAAACAGTACCACTTGTCAAACATCATCAGCATATCACTTCCGACAAGTAAAAAAAGTTCGTCATCAGGAAACTTCCTGCGGAAATGTTCAACAGTATAGACAGAATAGCTGACTCTTTCCGAACGAAGTTCATAGTCACTGACATGAAAATTACTGTTTTTCATGCAGACAAGTTTCAGCATTTCAAGCCTGTCGGTTTCCGAAACATATTCTTCAACCGAACGGTGCGGAGAAATTTTTGACGGAACAAAATAAACAGTATCAAGTCCGAAGTCTTCAACCGCAGTTTCGGCAAGATGAATATGACCTTTGTGAACAGGATTGAAACTCCCGCCGTAAATACCTATTTTCATTACGCTCTGGGAATATTTTCTATTACGGGGTCTTTTGTATTTCTCTTGAAAAGCACGAACTTAGAACCGATAACCTGAACAACGTCGGAATCTGTTGCGGCTGCTATTTCGTCGGCGGCTTCACGTGCGGTATAGCCCGAGTTTTCCAGTACACGCAGTTTTATAAGTTCACGCTTGCGGAGAGCCTCGCTGATATCCTTGCACATTGTCTCCGTAACACCGCCTTTGCCCACCTGAAATATCGTATCATATGTTGCGGCAATACCTCTCAGGTACGCTCTCTGTTTACTTGTAAGCATATCATTCACCATTCCTTTTTTTAAGATAATCACAGAGTTTTTCAAGAGCCTTTGC
>CAMWVV010000100.1 GCA_947177755.1 uncultured Ruminococcus sp.
GGTATGTTATGCGTATACTGAATTTTCTTTAGGTTCTGGAATATCACGACCGAGCAGACGGGCAGTTTCAAGCCATTCTGAAATTACAGTATTGACATTCTGTAATACTTCTTCCTGTGTTTCACCGTCAGCCATACAACCTGCAAGCTCTGGAACTGTCGCAATAAAGCAGTTGTCCTCATTGCTCCAATGGATTACAATTTCATATTTATACATTACTCAATCCCTCCCAGTTTATATCTTATGATGATATTTCTTACTTGTTTCACCTGATAAGCCTTAGCCTTATTTCCCTTTGGCTGAATATTCAGAATTTCGGGAATACCGTCTTTAGTATATATGAAGTGGTCGCCTTTTATACGGCACTGAAAACCCAGCACGTCGAGAACTTTCTGAAGCTCTGAAAAGCTTATACTGCTATCCTGATTACCGAGTAATATTTTCAGCATCATTTTTTCATATTGACTCATTGGTTTAATTTTCCTTTCAATAATGTACAAATAATGTACAAAGCATCAAATTATGCTTCTTCTAATTCGTCATAAAGAGCCGAAATAAACTTCACTCTTTTCTTTAATGGTAATTTTTTAATCAGCTCCAGTAATTCAGCATCTTCTGCTGATATTTCTTTAGTTCTATCTGCTATGGTGTTGTTATTGCCTGATACCTGAGGGCTGTTTACTGTTGTCTTTACGTTGCTTATGCTGGTGTTGTAGGCGGTGGGCGTGTCGGTGCGTCCTAAAAGATAATCAACAGAAACATCAAGATAATCTGCTATTTTTCCCATAATCTCAACAGAGGGCGTATAATCACGTTTTTCCAAATCATATATAAAACCTTTGCGAATAACACAATCTTCAAGTAATTTAGAAACAGAGACTTTTTTTGTTTTGCATTCGTCTTTGATGTTTTGTGCGATTTGTGCATTATTCATAACTACACCTCCTAAACGTTGTGTAAATACATGAATTTACGAAAATTTACTTGAATTAACTTGACTTTTCGCAAATAAACGTATATACTGTAATTGTAGCCTAAAGGCTACAATTGCTACTATCATTATAGCATGGACTTTAAAAAAAGTCAAGCATCTTGAAAACAAAATAGAAAGGAGTGATATTATGTCACTGGGTGAAAATTTGAAGTCTGTACGCCTTAAACGTGGTTTCACGCAGGAACAGCTTGCAAGTGCGGTGGACGTAAACCGTGTGAACCTTGCACACTATGAAAGCGGTAGAAAAATGCCGTCTGTTGCTGTCTTAACGGAGATAGCAAATACTCTTGACTGCTCCATTGACGGACTTTTAGACAGATGTAAGTATATCAGAAAGGACTGACAGCAGGAATACACAGCAACCGCCGGAACGCTTGAGAACTGGAAACAGTAGCAAGGCGAACGGGGTGAGAGTGGCACAAGCTGAAAGAATCTTGAAAACTGAAAGAGGGTGAAGCCGTGAACATTGGTAAAAATCTCCGTATTCTTCGTGAGGAAAAGGGTATGACACAAACGGAACTTGCTGAAAGACTGCACTGCACACAAGGTTTTATAAGTATGGTGGAAACAAAAAACAAAAGTATCTCGATAGATTTGATTTTTAAACTTTCAAAAATTCTTGATTGCTCCACAGATGCTATTATTACCGGAAACAGAAGATAAAAGCACCTTGAAAAGTAAACAGAATTGAAAGGAATGATTTTTAATGAAATTCAAAGACGAATACCACGAAACTTTATTCTGGGTTATCATGGAAAAAATGACCCGCAAAGACGTTTATCACAAGTCATTAGCTTATCTGATAGCCCTTGACGATGTATGCAGAAATCACATTGAGGAAATCTATGACTTTGAGGAACGCTGTATTAACCCCGATTCTCTCGTTGAACCGTGGCAGACTTCAACAAGCATAAAGACCATACTGTTAGCGTTTAACCTTTTCACCGGTCATTCAGACTGGTGTTCGGAAGAACTGAAAAGCCGTTGTACTCCGTCGGATATTTTCTGTTGTTCTTATGCTCCGTACTACTGGGAAGCCATAAAAATACGCTATCCAGAGTACACCGACACAGACGAATGGGAATAAAAAAGAGCGATGCAGATTGACCGTGAACAAACAACCTGCACCGCACAAAGCACTATCCGACTACAGAGAGTACTGTGATAATATTATTATAGCACACTCTCTTTGTAAAATCAATACAAGGAGTGAAATTTTTTTGGAATTTTTTGTATATCTGCTGATTGTCGGGGCAGTTGCAAAGAAGCTGCATGACTTCCGGCAGTCGCTTGACGACAGAGAACCGGAGCAGTCCCCCGACCCTGACAGCCTGAAATTTGTTTCTGTATATGCTAAAGTTCGTGAAATGAATAAATCCGTTGACGAACTGGAAAAGCTTGAACAATTCATTACTGACATTCAGTGTTGTGATGAAACACACATGAAAGCGGTACAGATTGAAGTGTCTAACGCTGTCGGTGAGAACAGCACGCATCAGATACTTATTGACAGAAGCGACGGTCACAGCGACCGACTTTTAGCTATCGCACTTGACGAACGCCGAAAAATGAGAACCGACCTGCTCTCAGAAATCAAAGATTTGTATCTTAGCAACGGTGTAACGAAAGCTGAAACGAAAACAATAGCCCTTACCAGAAATAAAGATGTGAGGGAGGGTTGCAACAATGACTGATTACAAGTATTGTAAGATGTGTGGCACTCTCATATCAAACGCCAACGACGACAGCACGGACTATTTCAGACACATTGCTGTGAAATATTGTCCGACTTGTCGCAAGCTGTCAGACCAACAGAAAACGGCGTTGAGGGTCTACAACCTCAGACAGCGTAAGAAGCAGAAAGACAAGTTTCGGGACGAGCAGTTAATACTTCTGAATCAGCAAGTTGAGTTGATGAAAGAGGAAAATGAGCTTTTAAGAAAGAAAATCATGCAGTTAAGAGAGTTGTAAAAGAATGGTGGTGAATACTTTGGAAATCAGAATCATAGGTGAAAAATCCGAGATTAAGGAAACCTGCAAAAAGCTATCTGAAATTTTCCCGAAAATGAAAAAAAGCCGAATATCTCCTGCACGTCAGGACAGTTACAGATGCTACATCATCACCGACCCCAAATCTATTGAACCAAATCAGCACAAATAAATATTAACAGCAGGCATAAAATATGTGTCTGCTGTTTGTTTTAGGAGGAAAAATTTTGAACGAGATAAAAGAAAAAATCAAGCCTTTTCTGTCGGAATACGTGCAGGAAATCACAAAGAAATCGGGCGGAAAGAATCAGTATATATGCCCGTTCTGCAACAGCGGTACAGGTAACAACCATTCGGGAGCGTTTACGGTTTATCCGGACAGCAGCACATATTTCTGTTTTGCCTGTCAGCAGTCAGGTGACATTTTCAAGCTTTATGGAGCTGTAAATAATATCATCGATTTCAAGACCGTTCTGAATGAGCTGTCACGCAAATATGGCATTGTTACAGCGACCGACACCAACAGCAAGGACTACACAAAATTCTTTGCATTTGCTGAAAATAACCTTTACAAAACAGATTACCTTACAAGGCGTGGAATTTCTATGGAAACGCAAAGAAACTTCCGTTGTGGCTATGTACCGGAATACAGGTATCAGGATAACCAGACTACAGCAGCAGTCATAATTCCAACTTCAAACACTTCTTTTATGTGGCGTAGCACGACCGAGAACATCAAGCAGAAGCGAGGAACGGTACATATTCTGAATACAAATGCACTCAGCAATAAATATTGTTTTGTTGTAGAGGGTGAATTTGACTGTCTGAGCGTTACTGAATGCGGTTTTTTCTGTATCGGACTGGGTTCTACAAGCAATATCAAAAAAATTTTCAATTATGATACTTCAAAAACTGTTTTAATAATTGCTATGGACAACGACGGAGCAGGTCAGAAAGCTACAGCGGAACTTGAAAAGCTCTGCATCACACACAGAACGGCTTTTATTACAGCACCGTCGGACGTTTGGAGCAACTGCAAAGATGCTAACGAATTACTTGTAACTGACCGCAAAAGGCTTACAGAGAACTTGCAAAGCCTTGTCAGACGTGCGGAATATCTCAACCAATTAAAGAAAAAGTCTAAAGCAGATGAACAGGAACAATGGGAACAGCCGGAGAGTTTTGACAAAGTAAATAAACCTGCTCCGTTTCCGATGCAGAACTTACCGCCGTTACTTCGTGAATATCTGCAAGCGGTATCAGACTATGTGCAGGTTGTGCCGGAAATGTCAGTATTGCCGTTACTGTCGGTACTCGCTTTATGCGTGCAGGGAAAAGCACTGGTAAAACACGCCGGAAACAGTCACACAGAGCCGTTGAACCTCTATACAATCACTATAGCCGCACCAGGTGAAAGGAAGTCAGGAAGCCTTAAAGAGTTCATGAAACCTATTGAAGAATTTCAGGAAAAGTATAATAAAATACACGCTCCGGAAGTCGATGAATACAGGACGGAGCGTGCATATTTGGAGAATAAAAGAGCAAAGGCACTGAAAACGGACTTGCAGGCGGCAAAGACCTATTCAAAACAGCTTGCAAGCCTTGAAAAAAAGCATGAATTAGTATTGAATGTCAGTGATGCAACGCCAGAAGCACTTGCAATGGAGATATACAGGCAGGGCGGAAAGATTGGCATCATAGACGACGAGGGCAGTGTATTTGACGTTTTAAGCGGTATCTATTCCAACGGTCAAGCTAACATCAACATCTTTTTAAAGGCTTATGACGGTGCGAATTACACCATTCTGAGACGTACCAAAGAAAACATTGAACTAAAAAAACCGTTGCTTACTATGGGGCTTATGGTACAGCCCGAACACTTTACAGAAGCCATGAACAACAGGCAGTTTGTCGGACGTGGATTTATTCACCGTTTCCTGTTTTCGTTCCCTGAAAGCCGAGCAGGACACCTGAAAATGACAAGTCCGGACGTACCGCCAAAGCTTCAGAAGCAGTACAGCGACTTAATAAACCGCCTGCTCCGTATGCCGTCAACGTCTGAAATGCCTGTAATAGTGTGTGACAGGGAAGCAGAATTACTATTTTCTGACTATTTCAGTCACTTACAAAAGGAAATCAGAGACGGCGGAACATTCGAGAACCTGAAAGAATGGGCTTCAAAACAATTCGGCAGGGCGTTGAGAATAGCAGGAATACTTCACATTTGCGAACATGAACCGTCAGAACGTCTTACAGGTCAGACCGCCATGAACTCAATAGCAATAGCGACGTGGGCGGAAAATCATGCACTGAATGCGTTGTCTGGCACTGCATCAGAACCGACAGAGATAAAAAACGCTAAATACATACTGAAAAAACTGCAAAAATCTGAAAAATATGTGCTGTCAAAACATGAATTACTCAGACTTTGCCAAACTTTACGGGCATATGAATTTGATGCACCATTAGAGATTTTGGAAGATATGAATTGTATCAGGGTTGAAGTTATCAGGAACGGCGAACGAGGAAAGCCAAAAGAACGAATCAAAATAAATCCGCTTATAAAGAATATGTAAATAGTAAAAAACGCCGTCCGGAATGGGTTGGTGGGCGGCATTTTTCAGGAATATGATATAGTCTAAATTCCATTTATGATTATACCATATACCCACAAAAAAATCAAGGGGGTATTTTATGGCAAGCATAAGAAAACGCAACAACAGTTATTTAATCCGTGTTTCATGCGGATATGATACCAACGGCAAACAGATTGTAAAGTATATGACATGGAAGCCGGACAAAGAATTGACAGCCAAACAAGCAGAAAAGGAAGCAACAAGACAAGCAGCAATCTTTGAGGAACAATGCAAGAACGGCATAACCGGAACGCACAAAAGCATAAAACTTTCTGACTTCTGCACTATGTATCTTGATATTAAAAGGGATATTCTCGCACCCCGTACATACGAGTATTATAATAACCTGATTGAAAGCTTGATTATTCCTGTTTTAGGCAATATCAAATTATCAGAACTGAAAACAACGCACATACAGCAGTTTATAAAACATCTGCAAAGTAATAATAACAACTCTCCGGCAACCGTAAAAAGAAAGTTAGCTGTTTTGCAGTCCATATTAAAGCAAGCTGTTAAACTGGATATTATTGAATCAAGTCCGGCGAATGCTGAAAAGCTTACACTTCCGAAAATAGTAACACCAAAAGTTGAGATATTCACAAAACAGGAAGCGGCAGAAATTCTGTCATGCTTAGAAAGTGAACCGTTACAGTTTCAAGTACTGATACAGCTTGCAATAATGACAGGTGCAAGGCTTGGGGAACTTGCTGGGCTGAAATTCAGTGATATTGATTATCAGTCAAATAAAATCACTGTCGAACGTTCTGTATATAAGGTATCAGGACAGCCAATAGCAACCAAAGCACCGAAAGACAATGATATTCGCACAATTACAGTAAATAGTCACTGTATAGACCTTATTAGGCTTTTAAAAGCTGAAAAGACAAAACAGGCTATTTCAATGGGTAAGGCATGGCATAATGAAGATTGGTTATTTACTCAGCAGAACGGAGTTATTATATATCCGCAAACGCTGTCAAAACAATTCAGTAAGTTTCTTGACCGTAACGGACTGAAACACCGTAAATTTCACAGCTTACGGCATACTTCTGCAACCTTGCTTTTATATGGTGGTGTTAATATCAAGCAAGTTCAGGAACGTCTCGGGCATGGAAATATAAAGACAACAAATTTATATCTTCACTGCATAGCGGAAGCCGATGAAGAAGCCGCCAACGTTTTACAGAATATGCTTATAACAAAAAGTCACGTTAAAAGGGTTGAAAACGATAAGGAAAAAACGGGCTAAAAATCAGCGAATTACGGACAAATTTCAAGTTTTTCTGAAAATGGTATACAAAAAAAGGTCAAATCACATTTAGTTAAAAAAACAGGCATATTTTCAAATATAGAAATATGCCTGTTTTTCTGTGTTTTTAATGGTGGAGCATAGGGGATTCGAACCCCTGACTTCCACACTGCCAGTGTGACACGCTCCCAGCTGCGTTAATGCCCCATAAATATATAATATCATATAAATGAAAAAATGTCAATACCTGATTTTAATTTTTTTGTGAAATAATTTTTTTTACTTGACAAAGTATATGTATAATGTTATAATAGTTTTGTCAAATCCCACTGAAATATATTATGAAAAGGAGATTTTACTATGCACATTTTTAAAAGAACGACAGCTTTTATTTTCGCCCTTGTAAGTATGTCATCAATGAGTGGTATGTGTTCAAAAGCCGACGGCGATTCGGGAATATTTACAGACGAAACAGTGGAGTTTTATAACTACTGGAAAGAAAAATACGTTGTACAGGACAAGTATGCTGAAGATGAACAGTATTATGTATGGTACAGTGATACACCTTATTCTGACGATAACACAGGTGTGGAAGTTACTGTTTCGGAGGCTCACGGCTATGGTATGCTTATTACTGCAAATATGGGTAGTTCTGAAAAGGATATTTTTGATGGAATGTACCGCTATTACAGGTCACATCTTAGCGAAATAGGTCCTAATCTCATGGCATGGCAGCAGGAGGACAACGGAACAGCCATTGTGAATGTGTCGGGAGCGGATTCCGCAACAGACGGCGACATGGATATTGCATACGCTCTGCTTATAGCTGACAAAGTGTGGGGCAGTGACGGGGAAATTGACTATAAACAGTCAGCCATTGACATTATAAATGATATAATGGAATACGAGGTAAATAAAACGGACTGGATATTGCAGTTAGGTGACTGGGCTTATTATACAAAAGAGGGCGATGTCAACTATTCGGCAACAAGAGCGTCTGACTTTATAATGCAGTATATGCCGGCTTTTGCGGAAGCCACAGGTGACGACCGCTGGCTGAATGTTTATGACAGTACATACAGTATTATTAATAGTATAGTTGACGAATATAATACGGGAATACTTCCCGACTTCATTGTAAAGGACAGTGAAACAGGAAAATTCATTCCGTCGCCTCCGAACTTCCTTGAAAGTGATTATGATGGATACTACTATTATAACAGTTGCCGTACACCTTGGCGTATAGGTATGGACTATCTTATCAATGGAAATACAGACGCTAAAAAGTTTGCTGATACTATAACGGCGTTCATTTCCAAAGCAACAAACGGTGACCCGTCTGAAATAAAAGCAGGTTACAAGCTTAACGGTACACCAATTGAAGATTATGATGATTTGTGTTTTATTGCACCTTTTATGATTTCTGCTGCCTGCGGTGATAATACAGAATGGCATGACGCTGTGCGTGATACTGTTCTGAACTATGGCGACGATGTATATTTTGGCGATACAATAAAAATGCTGTGCCTTATGGTTGACGACGGCGGCTGGATTGTTCCGCAATATCAGTTTGAAAGCGTTAAAGGCGATGTGAACTTAGACGGAGAATATAGTATAGCGGACGTTGTTTCAATGCAGAAGTATATTCTCGGCATGGAATCTCTGGAAGATATTAAGGCAGGAGATGTAAACGGTGATGGGTCTACAGACGTTTTTGACCTTTGTCTTATGAAAAATATGATAATTTCAAAGTTATAATAAAAACGCACTTTTTCCTTGTATACAGAAAGAGTGCGTTTTAGTATAGACAGACTGAAAAATAACTTATATATAATATAAAAACTCAGGTTTACAAGCACAAAACAGAGATTATGAAAAAGAATATATCTGTTTTCAATAAGAGTTTTGAAGATGAATTTGTCAAAAAAATATTGAAAATGTTTAAAAATCCTATAAAAACAAGACAAATTACCATACAAATCAGACAATATTGAAAAAAGTATTGACTTTTGGGAAAAAATGTATATAATGTAATTAAAGAAGCAGGTATAGGCAAAAGTAATATAAAAATCATTGTATCAATAATTTTATTGTGTATATTTGCTGATTTTATATTAAGTGTTCTCAATAATCTTACGTGAAAAAACTTTTAACATCTGAAAATTTTTTATAGCTTTGAGGTATTGATTTTCTATCGAAATGCATAAACTATACTGTAAGTAATTGTGAATACCTACAAA
>CAMWVV010000101.1 GCA_947177755.1 uncultured Ruminococcus sp.
ATACTGTTCAAGTTCAATAATTTCAACTATATTTTCATAATCCATTTTACTTTTCACCTTTATTATTTATTTTCTTTAGCTTTCTTCATGTCATCAATCATAACGATTACTCTTGCTTTTTCAGCCGTTTCAAGTTTGCTGAAATCGTCAAGCAAAGTTGCAGACATCTCATCGAGGTGTGAATCAGTATTGTTGTATGATTTCATATAATTATCTTCACGTCCAAGAAGATAATCAACAGATACGTTAAAATATTCAGCTATTTGGATTAACTTTTCACCACTTGGTATAGAGCCACTTTTCCATTGTGAAATCGTTCCTGAAGATATACCTAATTCCTTTCCAACGGGATTTGGCTTTTTTCCGAATTTAAAACAAAGATTCTCATAAATATCCCAAAAATTCATAGTTATCCTCCTTTGTGTGATTTCACCAATTTTGCGTAAATAAGCAATAAACATTTTGCAAAAACGTACAAAATCTTATAAATAAGAAATTTTTTATTGACTTTTGCGTAATTATGAGTTATACTATACTTGTGTTCAGGGGAACGTGCGAAAGTCACCGGAACACGAAGTTGTCACTTGACATTTTTTCCATTTTGATATGAAAAACTATCGAAAAATAATGCGTTTTTGCGGACGTATTATTTTTTGAAGAGTTTCTCAACTATTGTAGAATTTGTAGATAAAAAAATTTTCTGTTTATTTTATTTTATACCAAATCTGAAATTTTGTCAAGTAGTTTTTGAATTTTTTAAGACGGGGTATCAAAAAAATGAATTTTTCTGAAAAATTAAAATTTTTCCGTTTACAGCATGGCTACACTCAGGAAGAGCTTGCACGACTTGTTGGCGTGTCTGATGCGGCAATTTCGCTGTACGAGCTGGGAAAGCGTATTCCGGATATGTACAAGGCTGTAAAAATTGCGACTCTTATGGGTACGACCTGCGAGGAACTTGTAAGCGAAAGGAGGTGCGAATAATGACTGAATACCGCATTTACATTGCTAAGAATTGTTTTGATTTAAGTGATTTAATTCTTTATAAAATCGTACATACACGTGAGGAAGCCGTCATATGTTGCGAGGAACATAATGATAGCGAGGCATATTCAGGTAAAAAAGAATATTACTGTTACATGAAATGCGAATTTTAAACAGGCTTCTGAACGGTTGAGCCTTGAATCAGCCGTATCTCATTTTAGCAAAGACCCAACCATACCAAAGGAGGAAAAATTTATGGCAGTTTACAAACCGAAGCTATCCGGAAACTTCACCCAGATACCGAATGACCTGATTCGCAATAAAGAATTGTCATGGAAGGAAAAAGGTGTACTCATCACAATGTTGTCACTTTCTCCCGAATGTGAAATCACAAAGAAAACAGTCATGGCAATGTGTGGTCTCAAACGTGATGCCGCAACAAACGCTGTCAATGCACTTATAGAAGCAGGTTATTGTCATAAGAGAGACGACAGAAAAAAAGGTAAATTCTCATGCGAATATGATTTTTATAATGTGCCGACTTTCGAGTCGGTAAAAAAAGACCCTGTTTCCTTATCCGTATCGGACGAACCCGAAACCATTCAACCGTGCCGTGAAAAACCCCCACGGTCTACTATATATAAGAAAGATAAAGCTATAAAAAAAGAAGCAGAAAGAGCAAAAGCAGAAAAAGCCGAGCCTGCCCGCCTGCCTCACGGAAAGCATCAGAATGTCTTTTTGACTGACGACGAATACAAAACACTCGTTGAGACTTATGGCAAGGAACAGACAGACTACAGCATTGACACACTCTCAGACTTCAAAAAGAAAAAACCGAACTTCAAGACCATCAAAGACTTCAACAGGCTTATGACTTCATGGATAAAGCAGGATATTGATTGGGGCAAAACTCCAAAAACGTATGTTCCTTATCAAGTGTCAGCACCACAGCCAGACCCCGAAACTTCCGAAAAACAGGACAAGCTTTCAGCATTAATGGCAGCGGTACTTGCAGGAAACTATAATGATGTTGCCAAAGGCTTAGCGGAGGTGGGATTCTGATGAGTGTTGTGACTATTTTTGAAAAGATTGCGGAAAATGCAGTAAGAAATAATCCTGTTCAAGACGGTGACTATATGGGAAGTGACGGTTTGATTTACTGCGGAAAATGCCACACCCCTAAGCAAAGCTGGGCACCACTGCCACTCAGTGACAAGAAATGGACTGCACCTGTTCAGTGTGCGTGCAGAAAAGCCGAATCAAAGCGATTGGACGAACTGAAAGAACATGAAGAAGCTGAAAACAGACGACGTAAGTGTTTTGTGGACGATGAAATGGCAGAATGGTGTTTCGCCAACGACGACGGCAGAAGTGACAATCATGCCATGCAGGTTGCACGGAACTATGTCAAAAACTTTGAAAAAATGAAGATGGACGGTATCGGACTTTTTATATATGGCGATGTCGGAGTCGGCAAGTCATTTATGGCTGGCTGTATCGCAAATGCTTTGATTGACATTGGTGTGAATACTCAGATGACAGACTTTACAGCCATTGTTGACGATTTATGGGAAAATGATGACAGAAACGCCTACCGCCGTAAACTCAATGATGTGGCACTTCTTGTAATTGACGACCTCGGACGTGAAAATGATTCCAAACATATTAGAGGAATTGTAGCATCAGTGCTTGACGCACGTTGCAGAAGTAAACGTCCGCTGATACTTACTTCCAATTTTTCGCCCAAATATCTGCTGGAAGCAGAAGATACCGCTTTGAGGCGTATCTACAGCCGTATCTTTAAGCTTTGTATACCTGTAGAGTTCAAGGGTGTGGACAGACGGCAGATACAGATGGCACAGAACGCAAAAAAATACCATGATATTCTCGGACTGTAAAGGCGGTGAGGTCATGAGTGTTATATTTTATGGACTGATACTCTTTTGCTTTGTGAAATTCTGTCAGTGGAGGAGCTCTCAGGGAGAAAGCCTGACGGCAGATGACGACATGGATTTCAGTCGTGTAGTGGAGGAAACAGAAAAAATTGAAGCCTGCAACAGGCAGTTGCAGACACTTGAAAATCTCCTCACTGATATTACTATCTGTAATAGTGAACAGCACCACAAAGTATTCGTTCTGAGCTGGGTCAACGAGGCTACTGGTGAGAATATGAGTTTTGATTTTTGGGTGGACAGCCCGTCATCTGATACTGCCAAAGCACTGTCGGAACTGGCTTATACCGAACGTTCACGAATAAGACCTGAGTTGCAGGAAATCATTGACGGACTGCCAAGGAACAGCAGACGTACTCCCCCGAATATGATTGAAAAAATTCCGTCGGACGTGGTGAAAAAACATAATTTGACGTAGTGAAAAAACGTTAAATAAAAAAGCCGTTTCGGAGAGGGGAGGGACAGCATGAAGTATGAGGATTTTGAACCCGAAAAGCGTTGCAATCTGTGCGGTGTAGTGATTGCCGATATGGTTAACGGCGACTACTTCCGTAACATATCGGTCAAGTACTGCAAAGAGTGTGCGAGGATTACAACGCTTGAAAATAAACGTGAAAAGGCTAAACAAATCAGGGAGCTTACCAAAACAAAACGTGAACGTCTTGAGGCTGAAAATGATTTGCTTATAGAGCAAAATAATTTACTCAAAGTAGAAAATGAACTGCTCAGAAAAGCAGTTGCAGAACTTAGAGAAAAACATTACTGATAACCAAAGGAGAGAAAATCATGACTTACAAAGAAATGACCAGGAAGTATGAGGAGCGTGGTCTTACTGGCTATCAGCTTCGCACTTTGGAAGACCTGAAAGAGATTCACGGTGTGGACGTTGCAGAACTGTCAGGCTACTCCGGACTGTCTGAAAACAACAGGAAACTGTTTGATGTGACGGTTCTGCGTTTTTACAATGCTCACGGTCTTAACAGTAGACTGGAACTCAAGCCGAAAGCTGTCAACTATGTTCAGGAAGTGCTTTATTACAATAACATCAGCAAGGACTATACAGAAGACATAGGCTTAGAGATTTATCTTGTTGACAGCGATATGTGTGTAACTAAAAAGCGTCTTCACAGATACGTTTTTAAAAAGGGTATTTCCTTTAAGGAATGCGAAAAAAGTAAAAAACATTATCTGCGTTTTGAACTCAAAGGCGAGTGGTATCACTTCACGAACCATTGTGAATGGTACTGAAATGAGGGCAGTCTAATGCTTACAAAAATAAATCCTGACGGTACATGGAGCTGTCAGGGAGTGGATTTCAAAGAACTCAAGGGAAATATGTACGGGGCTTTGTGCAAGCTCCGTGACTACGAGAAATCAGGCTTTGAACCGGATGACCTTGACAGAGTGAAAGAAAACATTCACATCGGTTCTGACATTAAGGGCTATGTGGTATTCGGTATTTGGAACGATTACTGCATTGCAGAAAATCCGAACGCTCCCGACCCTTATGTTGTGTGGAAAATAGAATCCAACGGCTTCGGAGTATGGGCAGGAGCTTACTGTAACAACAGGGAAGATGCAGAAAGAGAATTTTTCAGGCGTGCCTTTTGTGCAGTGCCAAACAAAACTGAATACTGGAAGAGGTGAAACAGATGCAGGAAGAGATTATCGAGGCATTCAATGAAACATACGGAGAAAATTATGAAGATTTTGAAGAAATCAAAAGCAAGTATCCAGTAACAGAAATTCTTCAGGTGTGGCTTGAATACGAAGGAATTATCGGATATACAAGGAAAATCATTGACTTACTCGGAGAATGTGAAGTATATATCGAAGAATAAAACCAAAGGCTTCTGAACGGTTGAGCCTAAATCAGCCGTATCCCAGTAAATTCAGATTTCAGTGTATCAGAATGAAGGTGAAAAAATGTCTGATATGAAATGGGCGGAAGTAAAAAAGCTTATCTGGAAAAATAACGAAAAGACTCCGGCAAGCTACGAATTCATTCAGCAGGCACTTTACGACATCATGTGGTGTATGAAAGACAGCGAGGACTATCCTGATGAGTATAATACACAGATGCAGTTTATAGCAGAAAAACTCGGTGATGAGGATTTGGCAAACGAAATGATGTGGCAGAAAGAGATTATCAGCAATGAAGCTGAACGCCTTTTAGTGCAGCTTGAAGATTATGAAATCAGTGACCATTTTGACGACTTCTTTATTTCCGCAGGCGGTTGTGACGGTGGTAATGATATGATGGACAAACTGGACTTGTATGACGGATATATAGAGCTTGACTCTTACGAAATCAAACTCGCAGAAGAAGAAGCACAAAAACGTCTTCAACGTCTTACAAAACATGAAATCATCAGAACAGCACATCAGTGCTTTAAAATTTTCACAGAGTTCAGCAACGTTTACAGGCGTTATCAGAACTGGTGGTCAACAATGAACATCGTTGAAGATAATCAGAGAGAGTTTACCGCAACAATCGAAGCAATCGAAAAACAGTACGAAAAAGCTAATGATAATCTTTTTTGTTTTGGTGAAGAATCACAGAAGTTTGACAGACTTTTGCGTAATTTGCCCGACATTGTATGGGTGCAGTAAAGGATGTGAAAAGAATGAAAGAAGAAACGTGCAGATTCGTCGGCTTAGGAAAGTATTGTCAGATTCTTGTCGGCGTGAAGTGTCGTGGAACGGACGAACTGTGCAAGTTCCGCAAGACCGAGAAACAGTTTCAGGAAGAACATGACAGGGCTATACTTATAAACCGTGCAAAACACAACTGCAATAAATGCAAGTATATGAGAACTTCGTGCAGACTGAGTTCAGAATTAGGAGGTGAAGAAGATGCGTGAAATTTTGTTCAGAGGCAAACGTAAAGACACCAGTGAATGGACGGAAGGTCTTACTGTATTCAAGCTTGATAAATATGTGTATATGTGCAAATCTTCAATGTGTGAAATCACATATGATTTGCAACATAACATAAAAGCTATAACAAGCAAAAATCCGTTTTTTGTAGAAGTGATTCCCGAAACTGTCGGACAGTTCACAGGCTTGACCGACAAGAACGGTGTGAAGATTTTTGAGGGAGATATTTTAAAGACGAGAAAATATGGCAAAATCTCAGATAACATAATTGTAAATGGTTTCGACACATTTGCTGTTATTTATAAGCCGTGTATGTTTCGTCTTGTGAACAGAAATCGTAGATTTAATTTTGTTAATATCAGGCGTGACCTTGAAGTTATCGGAAACGTTCACGACAACCCTGAACTGCTTGGAGGTGATAAAAATGAGCTGGACAGAAGACGACCAAATCAAATATGAATCTGAGATTAAGGAACGAAAGCGAAAAATTATATTAAAAAAACTCAGAGAATCACAGGACAGGTATGATGAAGCAGAACGCAACTATCAGGACACAGGTTCAGCGAGTACTATGCGGACAATGCACAGACATGAAGATATGATTATGATTTGCGAACTTGCACTTCAGGCAATTGACAATGTCTGCGGAAAATGCGAAAGCCGTAAGCGAACAGCTAAATTTGCTGTGAACAAATACAGGGAAGCAAAAGAGTCAGGCAATAATGATGCACTGAATTTTGACAATGTAATTGCTGACTTTGTAGACTTACAATACTGAAATAGCCGAAACAGTGGATTACAATCCGCTGTCCGCCGGAAGTGGTCGTCCGACGCTGATGAGGCAGACCAAAAGGAAGTGATAAAAATGAAAGAAATGGTTTACAGGAACAAATCCATAGCAGAACTGCTTGACAATGGTACATATAAGGGTTATGAGTATGCAATAGTTTCAAGAGGACTGCACCTGTGTGCCTATGTGAAACTGCCTGATAATCATAAATACTATGATATGGACTATGATGACATTCCGATTGACTGTCATTGTGGTCTCAGCTATTCGGCAAACTATGTTGACGGTCTGTTTGTAGACGACGGCTGGTGGATTGGCTGGGACTATGGTCATTGCTGTGATTACTCCGGCTTTATGATGCACGAACACTGGAAAGATGTCGATACATCATACTGCAAAAAGTGGACAACCACTGAAATCCTCAAAGAAGTAAAACAAGTTATTGACCAGCTGAACAAATAAGGAGAAATTTTATGAAGAAGATACCAACATTATTCCGTCGTGTTTTTAGCAGAAACAGGGTCATTTGTGTTCTGCCGGAGATAACCGAAGGCTGCGAGAAAGCGTTCCTGCACGGTGAGGCAACGCTGAAATGGGACGGCGCTTGCTGTGCCATTATCGGCAGTGAACTTTACAGGCGTTACGACGCAAAGAACGGCAAGCCGGTTCCGGAAGGTGCCATCAAGTGTCAAGAAGAACCCGACCCGATAACAGGACATTTTCCGTGCTGGATAAAATGCAACCGCAACCGTCCTGATGACAAGTGGTTCTGGTCTGCCTATGACACAACATACAGTTTGATACAAAACCATTTGCCGGGTATTGTCAAAAATAGTGTGCGACTTTCAGACGGTACTTACGAGGCAGTCGGAGAACATTTTAACGGCAATCCATACAAGGTTAAGTCAGATTGTTTAGCCTCACATGGAAAAAGAAAACTTGACGTTGAACGCACTTTCGAGGGCGTGAAAAAATTCCTGAAAGAAAACTACATTGAGGGCATTGTGTTCTGGCTTGACGGTAAGCCAGTCTGCAAAATTAAACGTACAGACTTTGGCTTTGAGTGGAACGGCAAAGGTGGTGATAGAATTGCTGAATCCTTATCAGTATGACAGGTTATATCGTATAGCAAGAAAAGACGGCTTTGACAAGTGTCAGGAAACACTATATGATGCCTGTGAAAATGTCATAACTGCTATTGAGGGTAACAATTATGATGAACTTGTCAAGAGCCTTGCCGGAATAGCTGTTGCATCTGAAAAAATCATCATTGCTCTTGATTCTGATTATCGAAAAAACTTCTATAAAGAAGTTGAAGAAGAAACACAAAAGCAGATAAAAGCAAGAAAAATAAATCGTTATGGAAAAAAAGGTGGTGAAAAACAATGACAGAACTTTGTAGGGGCAAACGTACCGATAACGGTGAGTGGGTTTATGGTGGTGTAATGAAAAGCACCCGTAAAGGCGACAAAATCCAGATACTTCATAATGATAAGTTTGTAAGTATCAATCCAAGAACTGCCGGCTGGTCTGACGGCACAAAGGACAGGTATGGCAAGCACATCTATGAGGGGGACTTCCTTAAGGACAGGGACGGAAAACTGTGGTTTGCGATAATGGGCGCACGCAGCAGAAATTTTTCATTTATTGATGTGAAAAGTCCGGAGCAGTACACGATTTTCGGAAATGTCAAGACAACATTTATGGAGATTGTCGGAAACATTCATGATAATCCGAAGTTGTTGAAAGGAGAGTGAAAAGTTATGGAACATATAGTACAGTTCGGTATCAGTATTGATGACAAAACAATTGCTGACAGAATCGAGGCAAACGCTCAGAAAGAAATAACAGGTAGACTGTACAAAGAAGTAGAAGAGGTTATTTTTGGCAGCCGCTATCATAGTCCGTCTGATTTTTTCAGTCAGAAAATGGACGAGTTTCTTGATAAGAACTGCGACAGAATTATTGAAACAACCAGTAAATGCCTTGCAGAAAAACTTGTCAGAACCAAACGTGGAAAATCCATACTTGAAAAGTACGAAAATCAAGAGGACTGACAAAGTATGAAAATCCGAATCATAGACAGTGAGGGCGGTTATCGTTGATATATCAGTGTTAAAGATTCGGTGAAGGGAAGTGAAAAATAATGAGAACAGAAGTATTATTCAGGGGCAGAACAGAGGACGGAAAATGGTTCTATGGTGACCTGTTCCGATACAGCAACACGAAGATATCGATTTTCTATAACACTGAAAACGGTGAGAGCGACGATGTTTATGTTATTCCCGAAACTGTCGGAGTGTTTACAGGTTACAGAGCCTTGAACTATGAAAGAATCTTCGAGGGTGATATTCTGAAAACTATGA
>CAMWVV010000102.1 GCA_947177755.1 uncultured Ruminococcus sp.
ATATATAACATATAGATTAAGTAGGAAATATAAATGACGGAGGAATTATTATGGCTTGTTTTGTTGTACCTGTGGCAGAAGCAATTGTGACTTCTGTTGCAACACATATTTTAGAATCAAAGGAAAATAAATCCGAAAAAATCACATCTGATAATGTGCGCTTTTCAAGGAAACTGAAATGGCTTTCAAAGCTGTTATGGGGAGGTTCACTCCTTCTTGCATTTGAACACGTGTGGCATGGTGAAATAAAACCGTTTTTCCCGTTTCTGACAGCGGCAGAAAATCCCGAATCATTCACAGCTATGCTGAATGAAATATCGACCGTCGGCGTTGGAATGGCACTGACAGTTACAACTGCATGGATTGGTATGCTGATTATTTCGGGTATCACCGAAAAACAACAGAAAAAAATAAGCGAGGTGAAATGATATGACATTATTGATAACAGTTGTTTCGGCGGTAATCTGCACGGTTATATGGTACAGAAAAGCTCCGCATGATGTCATGAAAATTTCAGACCTATGCTTTATTTACTGGGGAGCTTCTTTAATGTGGCTTGTAGATGCGGTTTTTGAATATACGGAAATGGGTGCGGAATTTTTCACACCGTCGTTTAATGATATTATTAATGATACGTTTTTAGGACTTTCTGCCGTTACGCTCGGACTTGTAGCATGGATAGCAAAGTTAATTATCACAGACCCGAAACACATATTTAAAAGGAGTATAAATCATGAGTGAACACACACATAATCATAGTCGCGGACATTCACACAATGACGAAAAACCACACATTCATTCTCACCGTGCATTAATAGGATTCAACAAACACGGTATACCGACAATCGTTGCAAAAGCTGACCATCAGGAAGAACTTGACAACGACCCGAATGCTTTTATCCGTGACTATATGAATGCCGTTGCAGAATATAAAAAAACTTTCCCGTCAAAACAGGACGTTATTGACCAGACCCCCGACCCTGCCGTTAGGGAAATGCTTCTGCGTGCTGAACAGCTTGGCATTGACACGGCATTTGACCGTTTCGATAAACAGAAACCGCAGTGTAGTTTCGGACTTGCGGGAATCTGTTGTAAAATATGCAATATGGGACCTTGCAAAATTACTGCAAAGTCTCCACGTGGCGTGTGCGGTGCAGATGCTGATTTGGTTGTTGCAAGAAACCTGCTGAGAGCGGCGGCGGCAGGTGTAGCACAGCATGGTATGCACGCAAGGGAAATTATTCTTTCTCTCAAATGGGCAGCGCAAGGAAAACTTGACATTCCGATTATGGGAGAACAGAAAATCCGTGCAACTGCTGAAAGTTTCGGTATTCCGACAAAGCATCGCACAACAAAGAAAATCGCCATTGATTTGGCGGACGCACTTCTTGCGGATATGTCACGTACTGAATCCGATGAATATAAAACTATCAAAGCCTGTGCGCCGAAGGAACGTCAGGAAACATGGAAAAACCTTGATATTCTGCCGATAAGTGCATATCATGAAGTGTTTGAAGCATATCACAAAACGGGCTGTGCGATTGACGGCGACTGGAAAAGCATTATGCAACAGTTTTTAAGATGTGGACTTGCATTTACATTTTCGGGAGTAGTCGGTGCAAATATCGCAACAGACGGTTTATTTGGAGTCGGCGACCGTGTAACGTCAAAGGTAAATATAGGTGCATTGAAAAAAGGCTATGTAAATATTGCGGTTCACGGACATCTGCCAACACTTGTAAGTCAGATTGTACAGACAGGACAGGAAGAAAAATTCATAGAGCTTGCAAAATCCAAAGGTGCTGAGGGTATACGTTTTTATGGTATATGCTGTTCAGGACTTGCCGCAATGTACCGTTACGGCGGAGTTATTCCACTGTCGAATGCTGTTTCTGCTGAACTGGTTCTTGGTACTGGTGCATTGGATTTGTGGGTTGCGGATGTTCAGGACGTTTTCCCGTCTATAATGGAGGTTGCAAAATGCTTTAAGACAACCGTTGTAACAACAAGTGATTCCGCAAGACTTCCAGGGGCAGAACGTTATGAATATGACCACCACCATTCAAATATTGCCGAAACAAAAGCCCTTGCAGAAAAAATAGTAACACGTGCCATTGAAAGTTTTGAACAGCGTAAAGGAATACCTGTATACATTCCGCCTTATGAGGTAGAGGCAGAAGTGGGATTTTCCGTAGAATATGTACATAAACGTTTCGGAAGCATGAAACCGCTTGCCGACGCACTGAAGTCAGGAAAAATTCTTGGTATCGTAAACATGGTAGGCTGTAACAATCCAAAAGTACTTTACGAAAAGGCAATTGTTGACGTTGCGGACGTACTTTTAAAAAATAACGTTCTTATTCTGTCAAACGGCTGTGCATCGTTCCCGTTAATGAAACTCGGCTACTGTAATACTTCCGCACTGGATAAGACAGGTGAAAGTCTCAGGGAATTTTTAACGCCCGATTTACCGCCTGTATGGCACGTCGGGGAATGTATTGATAATACACGTTCGTCGGGAATATTTGCAGGTATAGCAAATTCTCTGGGAAAAAATCTCTATGAAATGCCGTTTGCTTTCACCTCTCCTGAGTGGAGCAATGAAAAAGGAATAGATGCCGCATTAGGTTTCAGGCTTATGGGAATAAATTCCTACCATTGCGTTGAAGCACAGATTTACGGTTCACAGAATGTAATAGAATTTCTGAAAGACGGTACAAGGGAGTTACTCGGTTCTGTAATGCATGTTGACACAGACCCTGTATCACTTGGAAATAAAATAGTTGAGGATATGAAAGCTAAAAGAAAAGTTCTCGGCTGGGACTGATTTTTATATGAAAAAGAGAGTTGATATATATGAAAAAAATAATTTCAGGTCTTACGGCAGGCGTACTTGCATTTTCGCTGACAGCCTGCGGTAAAAAATCTGATTCCAATACAATAAAAATCGCTTATCTGCCTATTACACATTCTCTTGCTATACTCGAAACGGCAGACGAACTGGCAGAAAAAACAGGTTTGCAGGTTGAGCTTGTAAAATACGGTTCATGGAATGAACTTATGGACGCTCTTAATTCGGGACGTGTTGACGGTGCTTCAGTACTGATAGAGCTTGCCATGAAGTCAAAGGAGCAGGGCATAGGTTTGAAAGCTGTGGCACTCGGTCACAGGGACGGAAATGTTATTATTACATCAAATGAAATTAATTCCGTCGAAGAACTCAAGGGAAAAACAATAGCTATTCCGCACAGACAATCGTCGCATAATATTCTTTTAAATGACGCTCTTTTAAAAGCTGGTCTTACAACCGACGATATAAATATTACGGAACTTGCACCTACAGAAATGCCGTCTGCACTTGCAGGAGGACAGATTGACGGCTATTGTGTGGCTGAGCCTTTCGGTGCAAAAGCAATTTCACTGGGAGCAGGCAAGGTGCTTTTTAAGTCGGCGGAATTATGGGAAGATTCATTGTGCTGCGGACTTGTCCTGACCGACAAATTCATTGAAAAAAATACCGACAATGCAAAGACTTTTACCGAAAGCTACAGACGGGCAGGAAAAAACCTTACCAAAGAAAAAGCTCTTGAAACTGCTGAAAAATATCTTAGTCAGGAAAAAGAGGTACTGGAATTGTCGTTACAATGGATTTCCTATGATAATCTTGACATAACAGAGGAAAGTTATAATATTCTGACCGAAAAAGTAAAGAAATATGGTTTATCCGAAAATCCGCCGTCGTACGCTGATTTTGTAAAAAATGATTTCTGATAAAGAGAGTTGATAGAAAGTGAAAAAACTACTTTCCATAAAAAATATAATTATTTCATTGTTGCTTTTACTGGGAGTATGGCAGTTTATATATACTTTGACTGATTTCAGTGATGCATTGTTTCCGTCGCCGTTGCAGGCATTCGGTGCATTGGCTGAAATGGTTTCAAACGGTATACTGTTTACGCACATAGGAGCAAGTATGTACCGCTTTGCAGTCGGTTATGTAAGTTCTGTAATCATTGCCGTTCTGCTCGGGCTTGTTCTCGGAAGACTGCCGAAAGTATTCCAGTATATCAACCCTGCCGTACAGTTACTGCGACCGATTTCCCCAATGGCATGGATGCCGTTTATTGTACTATGGTTCGGGATAGGCAATATTCCTGCAATTGTGATAATCTTCATTTCTGCATTTTTTCCTGTTCTGCTGTCAACCGTTTCAGCGGTAAACAGCATTGACCCTATATATATGAAAGTATCAAAAAGTTTCGGAATAAAACAGCCTCAGATAATGTGGAAAGTTATTTTTCCGGCAGTTTTTCCGCAAATCGCAAACAGCATACATTTAGCACTCGGCACGGCATGGGTTTTTCTTGTGGCAGGTGAAATGACAGGTACACAATCAGGTCTGGGCTATCTTGTTATTGATGCAAGAAATAATCTCCGTGCGGATATACTTTTTGCCGATATTATCGTAATCGGACTTATCGGACTTATTCTTGACAGTCTCCTGAAAACAGCTGAGAAACAAATTCTTAAAGCATGGGGAGGTGCGGACTGATGTATATTGAAATAGAAAACGCAGGAAAAGCTTTTTTTCAGAACGGCAGGGAATTTACTGCATTTACAGACGTTTCACTTTCTATTGAAAAAGGTGAATTTATCTGTCTTCTCGGACCTTCAGGCTGTGGAAAAAGTACGCTTCTCAATGCAATGGCAGGTTTTGCCCCCGTAACTTCGGGCAGTATAAAGATTGACGGAAAAGAAGTGAAAGAGCCGTCTGTAAAAAATGTAACGATTTTTCAGAATTATGGTTTACTGCCTTGGCGGACAGTTCAGAAAAATGTCGAGCTTGGACTTGAATCACAGAAAATCCCGAAAGACGAACGTCGAAAGATTGCCGATAAATATATAGAAATGGTCGGACTGTCGGATTTTAAAAAGTCCCACCCCCGACAGCTTTCGGGAGGAATGCAGCAGAGAGTTTCAATCGCAAGAGCTTTGGCAGTCAATCCTGACATAATTTTCATGGACGAACCTTTCGGAGCATTGGACGCTATCACACGTATGAAATTACAGGACGATATTCTGTCTATCTCCCGAAAGGAAAAGAAAACTATCATTCTTGTTACTCACGATATAGAAGAGGCAGTTTTTCTTGCTGACAGAATAGTTATTATGACGGCAAACCCTGGTAAAATCAAAAACATTCTGACTGTTCCGCTCAGAAGTCACAGAGAACGTACAGCAGGCGATTTTTTGCAGGTTCGTGACAAGGTTTTTGAACTGTTCAATATGAAGCATGAGGAAAATATAGAGTATATCATATAGTTGTAATTTATCTGTCTCCACATTCAAATCTTTTTATTTTTGTTCTATACTTGACAAATAATGTCGGATAATGTATAATTAACAATATAAACATTATAAACGGAGATTTGAAATTATGAATGGAAACTGTCATTTTGTATTCGGTGCGACTGTAGGAACAATGCTCGCTGTAAATATGGATAAAATTGAAACTGCTTTACCTCATCTCAGCAATACCCCCGAAACCGCTACGCTTTTTATTCTCGGCGGACTTATGGGCGGAATTTTTCCTGATATTGACAACCCCACAAGCTATATAGGAAAACTTACTGTTCCTGTAAGTTCGGTAATAGGAAAATGCGGTGAGATAAGCGGAAAAACAGGTCCTATGCATAGAGGAATCCTGCATGAACCTGTTGTTTATCTTATGGGGCTTATATTGTCATATCTTTATTGTCCATCGCTTGTGGGACTGTTTGTGGGCTGTCTGTCACATCTTTATCTTGATATGTTCACACCTGCGGGAATACCTTTTTTATTCGGACTTAAACATTTTCGTCTTGCGAAAATCACAAGCGGAAGCAGTCAAAGTGTTGCATTTACATGGCTGAACGTTTTTGCCGTGATACTTATCGGATTTATGATATAGTTATCTGTCACTTATCTGCATGAAGTTTACAGGGACGTTTTTGGTGAGCCATACACCGTTTTCCGAAAGATAGAATACATATCCGTGTCTGTGCATTTCGCCTGCGAGTACCTTGTAAACAACGGGTTTTCCGTGTCTTTGTCCGACTTTAACGGCAGTTGCGGTGTCCTTTGAAAGATGCACATATAGTCTGCTTTTTGCTTTAAGTCCCTCTGAATTTATTGATTTAACGTACTTTTCACCCGTACCGTGATAAAGTATTTCTGGTGGAACACATTCCTTTAACTCAACGTCCACATTAATTGAATGTCCCTGATTAGCCCTTATTTTAGACTTGTCCGCACTGAAACTGTACCTTTGTTTGTTATCGGTGCGGACAATTTCGTCAAGGGTTTTCATATCAAGAAAATACTTTCCTGTTCTGTTCACGCCGTCTATCAGACTTTTAACGTCTGCCCAGCCGTTTTTGTCAAGAGTTATGCCTATTGTTTCGGGTTTGTGACGGAGTATCAGCGACAGAAAAACACTCGTCTTTTTCATGATAACACTTTCTTTCATAAAAATATATATCCATTATATCATGAAATTACAGACAGGTCAATATTTTTGTCAGCTCTGTTCACTTAAATATATTGAAACTCTGTTCTGTATTGTTTCGGCACATTTTTCCGCAGTAGTTTCGCCGTTCATAAATTTGTAACATTCTTCCCTGATGATGTTTTGTGCCTCTTCGTCGCTGTCATATAGTTTATTGAAGTGCGACAGAAATTCCGTTATATATTCAGCATCTTCGTCGGTTATGGGTTTGTTTATCCATGTAATGCCCTCTGTTTCAGGAGTTCCCCAGTTATTTTCCATCGGGTCAAGAGGGGTTATTACTTGTTGTTTAAATTCATCAAGTGTTTTATTTATTTTATGGTTGTAACTTTCCTTGTTGGTTGTAAAGTGCCATTTTAATTGCAGATAGTTATTCTGAAAATGCGGACTTAAAACGTAATTCATGAAATCCCATGCACCTTCGGGGCATTCCGTATTGCTGAGAATTGAAAAGCACATATCATTTGCAATTGATATCTTTCCTGTTCTGTCGTTGGACGGTTCGATAAGATATGTATAATTGCCATTCAGATAAAGACCGTTCTGTCTTGATGTATAAATCAAATCATTACAATCATGTATATAGTCTGTATATGTGCCGAAAAGAGACTTTTTATTCTGTACGCTTATATCATCTTCATTAGTTATAATATCATGTTCATCTTGTGAAAGATTTTTCATACCCTCCCAGTCAAAAGGCTCGTTTATTTTAACCGTGTTGCAGAAATTCAGAAGATGTATAAATTCTTCATTGTTGAAGTCGCAGGTGTAGTTATCATAATTAACCCAGTTTCCATATCCGCTGACACATAATTCGTCAAACACACCCTCACGATGTGAAAAGTGTGAATTTCGGGGACTTAAATACATACCCTCAGGCATATTTTCCGCAATACTGAAAAATTCTTCATAATTCCAGTATGAGTTCTCCCTGCCGATGACATCGCTGTTTGCAAGAAGTATGCCTGACAAGCTGAAGCCTATCGGAATACCATAAAGACCGCCTTTGTATTCGTAAGCCTGTAAAACATTTTCAAGTATATCGTCCTGTTTTATACCGTCGTTGTTTTCCATGAAGTCATAGAGATTTGCGAATGCACCCATATTTGCACAACGGTACATGAAAGATGTTTCCTGATAGCAAAAAAGGTCGGGAGCGTCACCACTAAGAACATCAAGTTTTAGGTTGTCAATATCTTCATATTTTTTGATGTCGACATTGTAATTGTCACTCTGTTTGCTGTACATCATGGCAATTTCGGGAGCGTTGTTACTCCAGTCTATGCAACCTAAAGTTAAATCAGTTTTGTTTTCAACGTAGTCATCGGGGCGTACTGTCAGTATATCGAAAAACATACCGTCCGCAAGTGTCTGGTCGCCACCGCAGATAACAAATTTCCCCTCACCGCCGTAACACGCATAATAAATTCCCGACGGAGAAACGTTTGAATCGGTGAAGTCAAGAATCTGCATAAATTCGTCATTGTAATCAAGACCGAAAATACCCTCGTTCAGTACAAAAAACAGTTTGAAACCGCCCTCGCCCCTGAATACAGAACCCGTGCGGTTGAGGTATTTTCCGTACTCTTTGGCAATGTTGCTGTTGACGGAAAGTCCTTCCGCAACGGAATATTTTTTCCAGTCACAAGCATAGGTTTTTCCCTCTGTATCGGTAGCAAAGACCATATTTTGCTTGTCGTTGTTGATGTTGAAAATTTCACCGTCTGCCATGATAAGAGCGAAACCATCCCTGAACGAAAGGACATAATTTTCACCATATTCGTAAAAGCCGTCTATATAACCCAAATCCTCGTAACTATGGAATCCGTCTATTTCATGAGTTTCAAGAAGTTCACCGTTTGGTGAATATATGCGTATCTGCGGAGAGACAAAGGCGTTTTCAGCGAAGTCCTCATAGTCTGTAATTTCCTTTTCAGGATAGTCCGTATAGATACAAAGCATTACTATTGAACCGTCCTTTTTCGTGCAACAAGCTGTTTCGTGCGGAATGTCATCGCCTTTCATGATAACAACTGAATCTGTTTCGTTCATATTTTCGTCGTAGGACATTATTTTTATTTCGTCGTTTTTGGATTTGTAGACAAACTTCACTCCGTCGTTATAGAAAAGTCCCATTCTTTGCGACATATCGTCGGGAAAAGACAAGTGTTCCTGTTTATACACAAGCTGTGTAATCTCCACTCCCATTGGCTCGAAAGAAATTTCTGGAGTGTTTTTTTTGTCTTTTTCTGCACATGATACGCCCGACATCATGACCAGCAAAGTGGTTAATATTAAGATTTTTTTCATATAAAAATACCTCCTTGGTGTTTTTATAAGTAAGTGATTTTAAATGCGGAAAAAGACGAAAATTTTTCAAGATTTGTAAGAACAGACAAAATTAGTGTTATAT
>CAMWVV010000103.1 GCA_947177755.1 uncultured Ruminococcus sp.
TTGTAATAATATCTTAATTGACAGATACAGCAAATAAGTGTAAAATATACACAAAGGACGGTGATTGTATGAAAAAGTACATCAGAATTTTTATTATGACATCTATGTTTATTGGAATTATGTTTCTATTCAGCGGTTGTGCATATTACAGTGATAATTTTGACTTTGAGTTTAAAGGCGGGTATATGGCGGACAAATATGTTGACCTGCTCATTCCCCTTGACGAAACCGACGAATTTTACACTCCCTACAACTGCAATATTGATGGGGATATAGCAATTCCCGAAAACAGTGAAATCGTAAACTACAATAAAGACGGTTACCGTAGTATGCTTATGCACATTAAAGAATCAAAGTTAAGTATTTCAATAAGTAATTCCGAAAATTATTCCGATTCACATGAAAAATATAACTTTACTCCCTTTAAAATCCGTCAATGTATAGGTGTGCCGTATTATGAGGGGCGTTACAGTGACCCTTATAATGAGGAAATGTTTCTGGAGTTCTGCAACAAGTATAAAAAATGCCGTGTTGCCGTATTTGATAAAGACGGGAATATTGTGCAAATCTCTAAAAAAATATCACTTGTTTCACTGGGTAACTTCTATTTGCAGGATATTTCATATAATGTTGAAAAAAACATAATAAAACCAATTTACATAATGTCACAGGAACTATGGGCTTTTATTATTAAGATGTGGTTGTTTTCGCTGATAGGGACAATAGGCTGTATTATTACTCTTATAGTAGATAAAATCAATCAGAATAAGCCTATTGTAAGTTACAAGGGATATATCATTGCGTCGTCGTTGTTTAACATTCCGAATGCAATTTTAATTATACTCATTATATATTGTGAAAAAACAAGCGTTTTTATAAATATAACAGCATTTTTTACAGATTCTTTCTATATATTTTTACAGCTGAATATTATAGCTGTAATTGGTCCGATTATAAATATATGTGTACTTGTGCATTTTATCAGACTTGAAAAAAAGCTGCGTCTGAAAAAATACCTTGAAGAAAAACATCGTGCAGAAAGTCTTGACATTTCTGAAAAAATGTGATATATTATTTACAGACAGACAAGGAGGTTGCTATATGTAACCTCTTTTTTTATTTTTAGTTTGTTTAAATCTTGACAAAGTGTATGATTTGTTGTACAATAAAATCAGTAATACTGAAAGGAATGATTAAAATGGGTTTAACCCTTACTGAAAAAATACTTAAAGCTCACCTCGTTGACGGTGAATACATCAAAGGTCAGGAAATCGGAATAAAAATTGACCAGACTCTTACTCAAGACGCTACAGGCACTATGGCTTACCTCGAATTTGAGGCTATCGGTGTACCCCGTGTAAAAACAGAACGTTCAGTTGCATACATCGACCACAACACCCTCCAGAACGGTTTTGAAAACGCTGACGACCACCGTTTTATCGGCAGTGTTGCCAAGAAACACGGTATATACTTCTCACGTCCAGGAAACGGTATCTGTCATCAGGTTCACCTTGAAAGATTCGGTATTCCTGGAAAAACTCTTATCGGTTCTGACAGCCACACCCCCACTGGCGGCGGCATCGGTATGATTGCCATTGGTGCAGGCGGTCTTGACGTTGCTGTTGCAATGGGCGGCGGTGCTTACTATATCACCTGTCCGAAAGTTGTAAAGGTAGAGCTTACAGGAAAACTTCGTCCGTGGGTTGCCGCAAAGGACGTTATTCTTGAAGTTCTCAGGAGACTTTCTGTTAAGGGCGGTGTAGGAAAAGTTATTGAATACTGTGGCGAGGGTGTTAAAACTCTTTCTGTTCCCGAACGTGCTACTATTACAAACATGGGTGCGGAACTCGGTGCGACTACTTCAATTTTCCCGTCAGACGAAACAACAAAGCAGTTTTTAAAGGCTCAGTGCCGTGAAGACGTCTGGACACCGCTTTCTGCTGACGACGACGCAGTTTATGACGAGGAACTCACAATTAACCTCAGTGAACTTGTACCGCTTGCTGCTTGTCCGCATTCTCCCGACAACGTTAAGAGCGTTGAAGAAATCGGCAGACTTAAGGTTGACCAGGTTTGTATCGGTTCATGTACAAACTCCTCACTTCTTGATATGCTCAAAGTCGCACACATCTTAAAGGGCAAGACTGTCAATCCCGACGTTTCACTTTCAATTGCCCCCGGTTCTAAACAGGTTCTCAATATGCTTGCACAGAATGGTGCATTATCAGACCTTATTGAAGCAGGTGCAAGAATCCTTGAGAGTGCGTGCGGTCCTTGTATCGGTATGGGACAGTCTCCGAACTCAAAGGGTATTTCTCTCCGTACTTTCAACAGAAACTTTGAAGGACGTTCGGGAACAAAGGACGGACAGATTTATCTTGTATCACCCGAAATGGCTGCCGTTTCCGCACTTACGGGCTATCTTACAGACCCGAGAGAATTAGGTGATATGCCTGAGTTCAAGCTTCCCGAAATCTTCACAATCAATGACAATATGGTTGTTCCGCCTGCTTCTGTTGAGGAAATGGACAGCGTTGAAATTCTGAGAGGACCAAATATCAAGCCTTATCCTGAGACTTCACCTCTCCTCGAAACTATTGACGCACCTGTTTCACTCAAGGTCGGCGACAACATCACTACAGACCACATAATGCCTGCCGGTGCTAAGATTCTTCCGCTCCGTTCAAATATTCCGAAAATCTCACAGCACTGTTTTGCAGTATGTGACGAGAGTTTCCCCGAAAGAGCAAAGGCTCTCGGAAAGAGCATTATTGTCGGTGGTTCAAACTACGGACAGGGTTCTTCACGCGAACACGCTGCACTTGCTCCGCTGTACCTTGGCGTAAAGGCTGTACTCGTGAAATCATTCGCACGTATTCACCGTGCTAACCTTATTAATGCTGGTATACTTCCGCTTACTTTCGTGAATGAATCAGATTATGACAACATTAATCAGGGTGATGAGCTTGTACTTGCTGATGTTCGCAAGGCTGTTGAAAACGGACAGTCTGAACTTACTGTTATAAACAAGACAAACGGCAAGGAAATTCCCGTACTCTGTGAACTTTCGGGACGTACAAAGGACATTATGCTTGCAGGCGGACTTCTCGACTACACAAGAGAATCAATGAAGTAAAAATATATAACCTGCTCTGGCTAAACGGAGCAGGATTATAAAAAATTTTCAAATATAGTGTATTCCAAGAGGTGGATATTATGAAAAAATTGCCAGTTGCATTGCTTTCAGTTGCTATGTTGTTTTCTTGTGTTTCATTGACGGCTGTTGCAGATGTTCAGCCTGAAAGTGTTGAAGTACAGGGAGATATAAATGGTGATGGCACATTCAACATATCTGATGTTGTATTATTTCAAAATTTTCTGATATCTGGTTGTGATACTGAACTTATAAACTTGAAAACTGCTGATTTCTATAAAGACGGGAAAATTGATGTGTTTGATTTGTGCTTGATGAAAAGTGAACTGATTGAACAAACAAAGCCGAAACTTTCAGAAAACAGATATGATTATAGTCTGTTGGAAAAATATGATAACTCAGTGGGCTCACAAGTGTCAGTATTTATTCAGAACGATGAAGCTTTAATTATGTGGAAAACTCCCGTATTTTATGAACGAAATGGATGTGTTCAGGAAATAAGAAGTATTGATTCGTGTAAATACAAAATCGAAAACTCTGAAATGATTGAAATTGCAGATTCCGATACTGTCTATTACTATGGTGAATCTCCTAAAGGGTACAGTTATTGTGTAGTAAAAGCGACAGCAGAAGGAGAAGCGACATTAATGCTTGATTGTGATTGTCAAGATAGATACATTGATTTTGTAATTGATGAAGATTTGAATATATCACTGAAAAATCCAGAACAAGTAATACGGAAACAATAAATTATATCTATAAATACATGACAATAAAAAAGTAAGCATCTGGAAACTTTATATTATGAAAGGGTGATAATATGTTGCCGCCGTGTCCGAATCGCTTTAATAATGAAGGTTGCAGTCCTGTTATTGCTGTAGGTTTACTTTCAGGATTAAAAATAGCTGAAATTTTGGATTGCGGCTTTGTCACCACTTTTATATTAGTAATTGCAGGAGCTTTAATTTCTACAGTGTTAGGGAGCTATTTAAAAAAATGATTTATGTGGACTAATATGAAAATAAAATCCGACAACGACCGTATTTTTAAAAACGGTGATTTTCACGAAATGATTTCGGAAACTGTTTTTTCGGTTTCCGAAATTCCCGAAACAAAACGGGAAAAATATTTTTCCGTTGCGGAAAATACGGTAAAAACAACTACTATACAGGCAATTACAGACCGTGCGGAGCAGGGGCGGATTGTTGCACTTAATTTTGCTAATGCTATGTATGCTGGCGGTGCTTATGTACTCGGCGGAAACGCACAGGAGGAAAGTCTTTGCCGTGCGTCAATGCTTTACTACACTATCAGAACGCAGAAAGACTATTATCGCAGAAACAGACTTCATGTTCTCCCCGACTACACCGACGTTATGATTTATTCGGAAAACGTTCCGATTATACGTGACGACAGCGGAAAACTACTTAACGGAAAAATAATGTGCGACTTTATAACGTGTCCTGCCGTAAACCGCACTTTTGCAAGGTTCATGTTCTCGGACAAGAAAATAAATAATATAATGTATTCAAGAATCAAAAACATTATTATGCTTGCACTTGAAAAAAAGACCGATATTTTAATACTTGGTGCTTTCGGGTGCGGTATGTTCGGCAACAGGCGTGAAACGGTTTTACCGATGTTCGAGAAAATTATTAATAAATACGTTCCGGACAGCGTTGAAGTTATTTTTGCTATACCATAAAAGGAGGTAGTTATGAAACTCGCAGAGGCTCTCGCACTCCGTGCAGAAATGAAAACTAAAATAAATAACATTCACGGCAGACTTTTACAAAATGCTAAAGTTCAGGACGGCGAAAAACCTGCCGAAAATCCTTATTCTCTTATTGAGGAACTGAACAGCGTTTCCGACGAAATGGAAAAGCTGATTAAAAACATCAATTACACTAACTGCATGACGGTTGAAAATGGTGTGTCACTCACTGATATGATAGCAAAAAAAGATGTTTTACAGAAAAAAATATCTGTTATGAGAAATTTTCTCTCAAATGCAGGTGCAGTTTTGAACCGTTATTCAAATACGGAAATTAAAATATACAGCACTGTTGATGTTGTTGAATTGCAGAAAAAAGTTGACGCTATGTCAAAACATCTCCGTGAGCTTGATATGAATATCCAGCGAATCAACTGGACTGTCGACCTTATTGAAAAATAATTCTTATTCGGTATATTTTTTACAGGGCGGATATATCTTTGTAACTGTCAATTACAAAAATTCACCTCGGTCGGATACCGAGAAACCTTTTAATGTTATATCCACGACAATGTACAAGTGTATTGTTACGCAGGATTGTTTTTACGGAAAACAAGAATGTATTATTGTGTATTACCATGTATCGACTGTAAAAGAAAGGGCGGGGCAGGGGACTTTTATGAATAAGAATGAACTCAAAGGCGATATTAAAAACGCACTCGAAGACATCAAAGACGATTACAGACTATATGCATCACGAGGATATGAAGACATTCAAGACATCAATAATAAAATAGACCTTCCGAAAAATCTGATGATGACTGAATTATGGCATTATTCCGAACATTCGGAAATAAAAAGAACTTCTCCGGAAAAATACTTTTCAAAAACTGAACTTGAAAAAATGGGTATTCCTACACAATCACGCAATGCAAGCAAGGGAAATGCTGACGGCTATGCTTTATTCAAGCTTCTTTTTCCGCATATTGCAGGGTTTGTCATCGGGTGCGCTTTTGCAAGAATGTTTAACTTCGCATTTGTCGGTTACGTGATTATGGGCATTATATTTGCGTTTCTTGTGGGCGTTCACAAAAGCACTTACAACGACAAAATAGCCCTTAAATATGCGGTAATTAAAAATATTGTTCTTATGATTATTGAAATTGCTTTAATCCTGTTATGTGTCGGAATTTACGGCATAATATATATGATAGGATAAAAAATTACAGGAGGTAAAAACCAATGGCTAAAATTACTATGAAAACTCCGCTCGTCGAAATGGACGGCGACGAAATGACAAGAATCCTCTGGAAGTGGATTAAGGAAACTCTCCTTGAACCATATGTGGAACTCAATACCGAATATTATGACCTCGGTCTTGAACACAGAGAAGCTACAAAAGATAAGGTTACTATGGATTCGGCAGAAGCTACAAAGAAATACGGCGTTGCTGTAAAGTGTGCGACTATCACTCCGAACGCCGCAAGAATGCCTGAATACAATCTTACTCAGATGTGGAAGTCTCCTAACGGCACTATCCGTGCAGCTCTCGACGGTACAGTTTTCCGTACTCCCATTATCGTAAAGGGAATTGAGCCGTATATTCCTACATGGACAAAGCCGATTACAATCGCACGTCATGCTTACGGCGACGTTTACAAGAATACTGAAATGCGTGTAAACAAGGGAAGCAAGGCTGAACTCGTTGTGACCGACGAAAACGGCAACGAAACACGTGAACTTATTCACGACTTCTCAAAGTGCGACGGCATTATTCAGGGACTTCACAATCTCGATGACAGTATTGCAAGCTTTGCAAGAACCTGTCTGAATTACGGTCTTGACTTGAAACAGGACGTATGGTTTGCAACAAAGGACACTATTTCCAAAAAATATGACCACAGATTCAAGGATATTTTTCAGGAAATCTACGATAATGAGTATAAAGAGAAGTATGAAGAGGCAGGAATTGAATATTTCTATACACTTATCGACGACGCTGTGGCAAGAGTTATCCGCTCAAACGGCGGTTATATCTGGGCTTGCAAGAACTACGACGGTGATGTTATGTCTGATATGGTTTCCACAGCTTACGGCAGTCTTGCTATGATGACTTCTGTTCTCGTTTCTCCCGACGGTATCTATGAATACGAGGCTGCACATGGTACAGTACAGCGTCACTATTACAAGTACCTCAAAGGTGAGGAGACTTCAACAAACTCCGTTGCAACTATTTTTGCATGGAGCGGTGCTTTGAGAAAAAGAGGAGAACTCGACAATACCCCCGAACTCTGTGAGTTTGCAGACAAGCTTGAAAAGGCTACTGTCCAGACTATTGAAGAAGGTGTTATGACAGGTGACCTCTATCTTATTTCAAAGCTTGAAAATAAAAAGAAAGTTGATTCAAAGACTTTCCTTGACGAAATCAAAGCAAGACTTGATAAATTGATGTAATTCGGATTTATCCGTATATATGAAAGGCACGGTAAAATGTCAAAGAATGCAATATCAAATTCGGTTATACGAAGACTTCCACGTTACTACAGATTTTTAGGTGAACTTGAAGAAAACGGCTATGTCCGTATTTCTTCAAGGGAACTTTCCGAAAAAATGGGACTTACCGCTTCTCAGATACGACAGGATTTTAACTGTTTCGGCGAATTTGGTCAGCAGGGTTATGGTTACAATGTAGGTGAACTCCGCCGTCAGATAGGAATGATTCTCGGTCTTGACAAAAAAACTCCGATGATTCTTATGGGGGCGGGCAATCTCGGAAAAGCCATAGCAACCCATATTGATTTTATCAACGGAGGTTTTGAACTTATCGGAGCATTTGACGTTAACCCCGATATTGTCGGCAGACAAATAGGTAAAATTACTGTTATGAATGTTTCCGAACTTGAACATTTCTGCAATAAAAACAAGCCCGCTGCCGCCATTCTCTGTGTACCGCAGGAAGCCGCCGAAAAGGAAGCTGACAGGCTTATAAGTTATGGTATTCATGCTTTCTGGAATTTCACCCATTATGATTTGCGTATAAACCACAGTGACGTTGTTGTTGAAAATGTTCATCTCGGCGACAGTCTTACAATTTTGTCATATGCCATAAATTCAACGGAAAAGGAGCAGGAAAGTGAAGATTCTTAATATTCACGGATATATGGGCAGTGCTGAAAATTCCGCCTGCTCCGTCCTTAAAAAAGCAGGGTATGATGTTATATCACTTCAGCTTGATTATGACGCTGTGTCACCGTATAATATTCTTGATATGCTCGTCAGACAAATTTCCGACAATAATATAACTCATATTGTCGGAACAAGTTTAGGCGGATTTTTCGGAGCAGTTCTTTCGGCAGAACTTGATGTGCCTGTCATTCTTGTAAATCCATGCCTTATGCCGTTTGTATATCTGCCGAGGCTTGGATTTAAAAGTGATATTATGCCTTATATTGAAATGTTCGGAAAAATTTCAGACCTTAAAAATAAAAATATAAGTACCATTATCGGTGAACAGGACGAAGTTATTGATTCTCATGATTTCACAAGGAATCTGCTTGAAAACAGCCGTTTCCGCAGCGTACCGGACGGTAAACATTCAGGTGCGACTTTACCGCTGGAATCATATTTCAGGGAAGTTCTTTCCGGCTGATTTTAACTTTTTTACAGTTCCCGAATAGTTTAAATTTGTTCGGGGACTGTATTTCTGTTTTTTGCAGAATGTGAAATAATTGTCAATCAATTATGCATGTTATATATTTATTAGAATCTGAATATTCTTATTTTATATATCAGTTGGTATGCATTATATGTTACTTATTTTCATATTTATTTTATTATTATGGCTTAATATGTGAAAATTACTATAATTCCATGTGGTATGGTGCTTTTAATTTCAGTAAACCATACGCAACAAAACAGTTTTTTTATGTATACTAATATTCATATGGCATATAACTGTATGTATATTTTATGATATTCAGGATTTATTGTTAATATTATATCAATA
>CAMWVV010000104.1 GCA_947177755.1 uncultured Ruminococcus sp.
GTTGATTAAAGCTAATTCCATTCTATTCAAGGCTATTCAACAATAAGAACCGGTGTAACGAAAGCAACGACGAAAGCAGTAAAAATACTGGTTGCAATAGGTAGGGGAGTACCTTTGCAATAAACTTAAAATGCTGCCTGCTCCGTGAAAAGACCAAGGCATGGAGCAGGTGGAAAAATGATACAATCATTGATATTTTAGTAATGAATGTTTTATTATGCCATTATTAACGCCGTAGTACTTATGACATCATTGTAAACAACAATATCATAAGTCCACGTCGCTTTGCAAGGCTAAACAGAAGCAGAATATAAAAGAAGTTTCAGAATTTCCCACTGGAATATCACGATTTACCATTTAAATTTCGGGTTTTATCACCTAATTATCGGGTTTTCCCGTGAAAATTCGGCTTTTTTGGCAATAAGGAATAAGAAAACCGCCCGAATAGTCAAATTCGGACGGACTTCTAAGGAGATTATAATAAGGGTAGGTGGTCATCAATGAATTTCTTGAACTCTCGGTATAGCTCCGGTTCTTCTTCAGCCATTGCCTGATAGACGGTTGATTTAAAAAACTCTGCACCGTTTTCAAGTAAACTTTTTGTCTGTATATCGTTTTTTTTCTTATATGCCATTGCTCTTGTTAAAGCGACAGTGCTTTTTACAAGTTGAGTTGTATCAAGGTTCTGAAGCTGCTCATCAGGCAGACTATTGATGCGTTCCAACAGCTTACTGTTAAGGAGTATCAGGATAGCTTCCGTGCAGTCGGTATTTTTGTAATTCTCCATTTCGTCATTGATAGCTTTAAAGTTTTGGTTAGCTATTTGAAGAGCCTGAAGCGAACGGACAAGGTTGACAGCGTACCGTTGAACTGCCGAGAGTGATATATTATTTCCGGAACTTTTGATATAGTCAACGATTTCTCCGTATGTGCTGTTGGATTTTATCATGTCATCAACCGTTTCTTTAATGTTTGGTGGTAGCTTGTCTATTGCAGTACGTTTCTTTCTCATTGTAAATCTCCCTTATTTAAATACCACTGAAATAGCCTTTAAATGCTATTTTAAGAGCCTTAAAATTTTGCAATATCGTTATACTAATTATAACACAAACGCCCGTACAAGTCAATTTCCACTCTTGCAAGTATAACAAGATATACATTCAAATTATTTCTAAAGTTTCAAAGGTTCATAATGATACTTTAGGTGATATTTTAGATGATACTTTAATCCATAAATGTGGATTTTTACACAACAATTTCATTAATTACTAAATCAGCGATTATTGCTAATCATGCCAGATATATGCAGATTGTATCATATGAAGTTTTCAGATAATAAAGGCAATCCTTTTTATCAGACCTCTTTTTTCTGATTGGTGCATCAAGTATCTGAATATCAGAAGAACTTACAACAATCAACAAGTTTCCTGCACTAATCTGCTGTCGGCATTCTCCGTCAAAATATGTTATGCGATAGCTATTGCCTGTTGATTCTGCAAAAATATAGTCTTTATCATCATCAAGAGAATTTATACAATCTTCAATATTTTTAATATCAGTCTCATATTTGTCCTCTTTTTCGTTAAAGTATTCATGCTCCATTTTCTGCTTTGCCACTAAATCGTCGTGTGATATTTGCAATTTGCTTTTGATTTTTTCGCCGTCTATTTTCTTACGGCGTTGTGCATCACGAATTGAAAGCAATATATCACTTTCAGAACTGATTACATTTATGCTGTATTTGAGTTCATAGTGAAGATATGCACTGTTTTTCAACTCATTTTCAATACTTTGATTGGTGCTTGCAATCAGGCTAAGGCATTTTTCTTTGAGTTCTTGTGCCTGCTCAGCGGTTTTTACAACAACAATCAGCTTTGGAGCAGGTTGTTTCTTGCTTTGGTTCGGCTCTCTGATTACTCTTAATGCTGTATGTTCCATGTCACAGACTGCTTCAAAGACACTTGCATGAAGTTCCTGCCGGAGCGTAACAAGCCACTGATTATCGACTTTCTGTTTCATTAAATCATTCCTTTCAGCTGATTTTTATTAATTACTTATAAAGCAATTATATAATAATAAGCTGAAACTGTCAAGGATTTTATTTCCGTTCTACCTGCTCCGGTATAAGTGAATGTATATCTTGTTATACTTTCAACGTTAATAATGAACCTTAAAAGTTATCAGAACTTTTCATTTAGGGAATATTTTATTTATTTTCCCCTGTATGTAGGTGGACAACGATTTATAGATTTTCGTTATCAGAGGTAGGGGGGATTCTTAATTGTCTTTTTGCTTGAGTGCGAATTGTATTATCTTTACTTGCTTTTCAAGTGATAGAGCGTTCATGTAGGAGATAAACTCGGTCAATATTCCGCTTGTCAAATTGATATTAATATTGTTGTTATTACCATAAAATACTGCAACAATTATTATATCCATTTATAATATTACTTTTATGTGTATCATGCAGTTGTGTTTCCATGTTTGTAATCCTTTCATGTTATTTTAACTAATAATATCATATTCGCAGAAAATTTTCAACACTTTTCGATATTTGTCTATTAATTCGCCTGCTCCGTATTCTCTGGGCGTTCATCAGAGAGCCAGCACGGCTACCAGAGCAGGCAGAACAAAAAGCAGGTCTGAATATTAATCAGCCTGCTCATCTTCATTTGATAATATATCACCTATATCACATTCAAGTAAATTGCAAAGTTTAGAAAGAACGTCAAAAGAAACACTTTGTTTATGTCTTAATCTCTGCATGGTTGCTTCACCAATTATTTTTTCCTTTCTGATACGTGTTGTTGAGTATCCTTTCGCCTTTAATTCGGCTAATACATCAATTTTATACTTTATTGGCATATGTTCCTTCCTTTCGGGGTAGAGCAAATTTTTAAAATACTTCCTAATTACCCATTATAATTATATCATATTGTAACACTAAAATCAAGTGAAATATTATACAAAATATGCACTATAATCTTGTGTAAAACGTCAATTGACTTCACTTGAAATTAGTGTTATTATATAATTATAGCAGAAATGCCGAATAACGAAAGCGAGGTGAAAGCAGTGAACTTGTTAGAAGAACTTTTCAGGTATCTCAATGAGGAAAAGTCAACGTTTCTGGAATCCGAAAAGCAGGATAAAATGTACAACGACTTCACCGAGAACTTTCTTGATGAGAACGGCGACAATGAGAGGGCTTTTCGTAGCTTATACTATGAAGCAACCAAAAACGCCTTTATAGCCGGCTTTAACGTCGCAAAACAGCTTATAAAATGAACCTATTTCCGAAAATTGGAAAATAGGTCATAATGAAAGGAATGATGAACATGAACGAACTTATTAAAATCAATTCGTTCAACTATGGAGACGTTCCGACAGTATCGGGCAGAGAACTCCACGAAGCACTGGAAGTAAAAACTCCTTACACAATGTGGTTTGAAAGAATGTGTGAATATGGATTCACTGAAAATGAAGATTACATATTGGTATCACAAATTTGTGAAACCAATAATCCGAAAAATCCACGCACAACAATTATTGACCACCACTTGACAATCGACACGGCAAAAGAAATCTGTATGCTTCAGCGTACCGATATAGGAAGAACAATCCGCAAATACTTCATAGAGACTGAAAAGCAGTACCGACAGCAGTTAAGCACCACCGCCCTGCTCCAGCACATTCAGAGCCTTGAAAGCAGAATAGCAACACTGGAGAGCAAGCAGACCAAAACAAGAAAAGCATTGACACTTCCGGAAGAAGAACCAACCGACGAAATAAAACTTGTACTTAATTTCATTGATGAATGCTGTATGAAAAGAATAAACGGCTACAACAAAGATGGCATCACAACCAGAGTGTTATATGATTACTTTGTAAAGTGGTGCTATCAGGAAAAGAATGTAACACCGCCAACAAAGACCGATTTTGTCAAAGGTGTTTGCAACTTCTTTGATGTTTCCTATAAGAACAAGAATAAAATCAGGCGTAAAACCAACGAACAAAGATATTATATAATCACATTACGACCTGAATATATAAACAAATAAAAAGGCGGTGTATATGTAGATTTCCAAAGACCGACGGCAATCTGCATAGCACCACCAAACTATCCCCCCGTGAACGAAGGGGAGAGTATATAACGATAATATTATATCACGCTCCCCTTGTAATGTCAATATGAGGAGTGAAAGATTTTGGAAGCATTTCTGTATTTTCTGATTGTCGGAGCTATCGCAAAGAAACTATACAACCTTCGACGGTCAGACAGAGAACAGGAACGAAAGCCAGACCCTGACAGCCTGAAATTTGTTTCAGTATATGCCAAAGTACGTGAAATGAATAAGGCAGTAGACAAACTGGAAGAACTGGAGCAATTCATTACTGATATTCAATGCTGTGATGATGCACATATGAAAGCAGTACAAATTGAAATTCCTAATGCCGTCGGTGAAAGCAGCAAACATCAGATTATCATTGACGGAAGCGACGGACATAGTAACAGGCTTTTAGCTATTGCACTTGATGACCGCCGTAAAATGAGAACCGCTCTTCTTTCAGAAATCAAAGAGTTATATCTTAACAACGATGTAACGAAAGCTGAAACCAAAGCAACAAGCTTGACTGGAAATAAAACAACAGGGGAGGACTTGTAAATGAATGATTTGAAGTACTGTAAGATGTGTGGCACGCTAATATCAAACGCCAATTCAGACGATACCGACTACTTTAGACACATAGCATTGAAGTATTGTCCGGCTTGTCGGAAGCTATCAGACCAACAGAAAACAGCATTGAGAGTTTACAACCTTAGACAGCGTAAGAAGCAGAAAGACAAGTTTCGGGACGAGCAACTGATACTTCTTAATCAGCAAGTCGAGATGATGAAAGAGGAAAACGAATTATTAAGACAGAAAATCATTCAGTTGAGGGAAGACATAATCAACTGATACAAACGATACGGGAGTGGGTTCATGCACCTGCTCCCAATAATTAAACCGTTGCACTCCCAAAACAAACGTAACTGAAAATATATTAAAAATCGGGTTGAAAATGCATTAATAAACGGAAAAAAACTATCAAAGCATACGACCCTTTAATTTATCAGTTGACTTTTTCTGTTTATTAGTTATCGATTTATCCGAAAAACAGGCAATATATGACTTTTACAGCTGAAAAATTCAGATTAATTTGGTAGTAAAAATATAAATAGGAGTAATGTTTATGAAAATTTACGGTTATTGCAGAATAAGCACACCAAAACAGAGTTTAGACAGGCAGATAAAAAACATTTCTGCCGAATACCCTACCGCCGAAATCGTTACCGAGACTTACAGCGGAACGACAACCGACCGCCCACAATGGAATAAGCTGAAGCGAAAGGTGCTGAAGCAGTCAGAACAGGGCGAACAGATTACTATTATCTTTGATTCTGTATCGAGAATGAGTAGAAATGCCGTTGAGGGTTTCAAAGAATACAAAGAGCTTTTCGAGATTGGTATAAACCTTGTATTCTTAAAAGAGCATATGATAGATACTGAAACTTACAAGCAGACTATGAATAAACAGCTTGATGTTATCGCCGATACAGGAGATTCAGACACCGACACACTGATAAATACTATTATCGGTGCGATACAGAAATATCAGCTTGCACTTGCTGAAAAACAGATTAAACTTGCATTTGAGCAATCAGAAAAAGAAGTATCAGACTTACGAACAAGAACCAGCGAGGGCATGAAAGCCAGTGGAGCAGGTGAGAAAATCCGAAAATCTAAGACAGGAAGGACTTTTGAAACATCTAAATCTAAAACCGCTAAGAAAATTATCCGACAGCACTCTAAAACCTTTGGTGGTTCGCTCTCTGATGCCGAGTGTATACAGTTCACTGGTATCAGTCATAACACCTTTTACAAATATAAGAGGGAGATAAAATCAGAGTTGCGGTTGTGATGCACAGCTATCCTCTGTCACCTGCTCCGGTATTCTTTAATTGCTTATCTATCAATTATTGAAAAATAAGTAAAAAAGGACTTATGAAAAGCCCTTTTTACTTGATTCTTGGTTAATATTATATTACGTCTTTTTTCTCTGCAATTTGATTTTCAAGTTTATCTTCAATATCGCCTAACTTTTTACTCTCTGTTATTGCATGATTTTCAGCTGCTTTTGAAAGTTCGACCATACAATCAATTATAGATTGTCTTGCAGATTCTGGAAGATTCATATACAATTCAACTGGAATGGCAATATCAGAACTTGATGCAATGTTTTTAAGAAGTTCTAATGGGTCTGGAGCAGGTTCACGTTCTAAAAGATAATCAGTAGTCACATTGTAAAAATCAGCGAATTTTTTTATGGTTTCAATACTTGGTAAGCTATCACCATATTCATAAGTTTCTAATGCACGTTTTTTTATTCCGATACTGTCAGCAACTTGTTGACGGGTTAGTTTCCTTTTTTCACGTAACGATTTTAACATATCCGAAATCATAGAAACACCTCCTTTTATTTATTATAACGTAAATAACGCAATATGTCAATAAACAAATTACGCTATATTTCATTCTTATTCTTGACTTTGCGTCAAAAATGTTATATAATAAGTATAAAAAATGCGTTATTAACGTTATAGAAAGTGGTGCTAACATGAATCAGGATAGTACAGCAGTAGAAAATTTCAAGAGAATATATAAAAATCTTTCCGTAGAATCAAGAATTATAACTCTTCTTCTATTATTCAATATACAAGGAATTTCAATAAAGGTAAAAACTAAATGACAACCATTCCAAAAGAAAAACGCCGTATATACAACCGGAAACATCAGGAAAATATGTCACCGGAGCAACGAGAACACCGTAGAACATACATGAAAGAGTATCAGAAACGTTACCGACAGGCTAATCAGGATAGGTATAACGAGTATCAGAGAGAATACCAAAGAGAGTACCGGCTCAGGAAAAAGAGATTATCTCAAAATTGAAAGGTGGTGAAATCTTGAATATTGGTAACCGTATACGCCTGCTCCGTGAAGGAAAAGGCTTAACACAGGAAGAACTTGCTGAAAAACTGCATGTTACTCAGAGCTTTATAAGTGTAGTTGAAAACAAGAATAAAAACCTCTCAATGCGTAAATTCCTTGAACTTGCAGAAATTTTAGAGTGTTCGGTAGAAACTATTACAGGAAAGGAAGGCTTGAAATGAAATTTAGGAACGACTACCACGAGACTTTATTTTGGGTTATCATGCAGAAAATGCCCAGTGATGACAGTTATCATAAGGCTATTGCTTATCTGATAGCCCTTGATGACGTATGCAAAGACCACGTTGAAGATATATATGACTTCAAAAACAGGTGCATCATACCGGACTGCCTAAAAAAATCATGGCAGACCGGCACAAGCATGAAAACAATCCGTTTAGCATTCAATCTGTTTACAGGACATATAAACTGGAGTCCTGATTACATGAAAGCAGAATGTACGCCCGAAAACATATTCCGCTCTGAATATGCTCCGTACTACTGGGAAGCAATCAAACTCCGTTATCCTGAATACACTGAATGTAAGTGAAAAAGAGTATCAACGTAAAAGTGGTGAGATTAATGAAATACACTTTTGAATGTTGTAATTGCTGTAATAAAGCTGAAATGTGCAAAAAGCCATTTCAAAAAATGGTTAAGTGTTTGCAGGAATATAACAAATACTGCAAAGAACAGGAAAAAGCAGAAGATGAGTACATAAAATCAGTTCTTGAAAGTCCGGAACTGTATTTCTGTGATGACACTGCCCGATTTATTCTTGAAGAATATGATGACGGTGAATGCAGGGAAATTTTCGACAGATACCGTTGCAAAGGTTGTTATCGTTATGATGATTGCTTTTATGCCGAATGTGCAAGTGAAACGTACTGGGAAGACCAACAGCAACCAGTCAGAGAATGTACATATGTAGCAACTGAAACAAAAGAAATAATTTCAAACGGTGATATACCATTCTGAAAATTGAAAGAGGGTGAGTATATGAATAAGGCTCTTGAAGAACTGTATAAGCACTGGTATGATAATACTGAAAGCAGTGATGAAGCTCAAGAACTGTATCAATTATTCTGCAATACAGGAGATAAGGCAAATGATGATATGAACTTTGCGACAATTGCCAAAGCGACATTTGCAGAAAGTAAAACGGCTTTTTATGCAGGTTTTCATACTGCTATGTCACTTCTGATTGAAAATAATCGTTTATAAGGTGGCGAAAACATGGAATTTAATGATATAAGTGAAGCTGCCTTATATATGGCGTGGATTGAAAATAATAAAAATATTCTCGATACAGAGGACATTAAGAGTGCTTTTCATGCCGGATTCAATTTAGCATTTAAACGAATGGCATACTTAATGGAACTTGTAAACACGGTGAAGAACGCATCAGACACCGAACACAAGAATTAATCAAAAAAATAACCTGCTGGAGCAGGTCAGAACTAACGTTACATCAACAAATTGTTATTTTGATTGACATTACATTTGGATAATGTTATAATAAAAAAAGTACAGAACGCCAATCCTGTACTTTTAACCATTAGTGTAAAAAAATAACAGTTTTGTTGCAAGCAGAACGCCAATCTGTATTTGCACCGCTATTCTCTTACTTCTTTTCTGTTTATTATTATATCAGACGTTTTTTCGTTTGTCAATAGTAAATATGAAATTTTTAAGAAAGAGTAAGAGTGCATCAGCAGTCTCTTACTCTCTTTTTATGCAAAAGTCCGTAAGAAACAGAGAGTTTTAACTAT
>CAMWVV010000105.1 GCA_947177755.1 uncultured Ruminococcus sp.
CTAAACGGAGAATATATCAAGTCGCTAAATCTACAGAATATAGGCACAAATACACGCTTTTGTATTGTGTATATCGTCAGGTGTCAAACAGACTTCCAAGTGTGAGAGGATTATTCATTCTATATCCCATCTACACAGCCGTCCTGAATATTCAGTTCATTAGCAGTAAATTCATGTACTTCAGAGCAAGGGGATTTTATTCCGTTGCGGAGAACATACACATCAGCAGAACCTTTGGCGGCAACATAACGTCTGATAATTGCCGATGCATACTTAGGGTCAAGTTCCTGTGTATAACATATTCTGTTAGTCTGTTCACAAGCCATAAGAGTAGAGCCACTGCCACCAAAAAGGTCAAGAACTATGCCATTTTCCTGAGAGGACATTTTTACAGGATAGGCGACAAGTGGAAGCGGTTTCATGGTAGGGTGAAGCTTTGATTTTTTCGGACGGTCAAATTCCCATACTGTTGTCTGCTTGCGGTCACCATAGAACTTATGTTTTGCTGTATCTTTGAAAGCATAAATCACAGGTTCATGCTTCATCTGAAAATCCATTCTGCCGATTACCAGTGTATCTTTTACCCAGATACAAGTTGTGGAATAATGAAATCCCGCATTGACTGTAGCATTATAAAAATTACACTTCTCAGCATCAGAATGGAAACAGTAAAAAGCACCGCCGTCCGCAAGATTTTCATATACATTCCTGAATGCGTCAAACAGAAACTGATAAAACTTCTCGCTGTCACTCCATTTGTCATTCATGATACGCATACCTGTTCCGCCCTGATAAGCACAATTATACGGCGGGTCTGTGATGCAGGCATTTGCTTTCTGTCCATCCATCAGCAAAGCCACCTCATTAGATTTGGTAGAATCACCACAACGTAAACGGTGTCTGCCGAGTAACCAGATATCACCGTTTTCTACAAAAGGTTCAAGTTCTGCCGCTTTATCAACGTCAAAGTCGTCCTGCTGTACTTCTTCGTCAACTGCGAACAGGTCGGCTATTTCCTTTTCGTCAAAGCCTGTAAGACAAAGGGCAAAATTTTCAGCTTGCAATTCAGAAAGTTCAACAGCAAGCATTTCTTCATCCCAGCCTGCATTCAGAGATAATTTGTTGTCAGCAAGAATGTATGCACGCTTTTGTGTTTCCGTCAGATGACTTTCAATAATACACGGGACTTTTTTCAATCCTAACTTCTGTGCCGCATAAAATCTGCCATGTCCACAAAGGATTGTATTATCTTCTGATATGATAACAGGGGAAATAAAACCAAATTCTCGGATTGATGCTGCTATCTGTGCAATTTGAGTATCAGAATGTGTTCTCGCATTTCTTGCATAAGGAATAAGGGTATCAATATCAGTAAGGAGATATTTCGTTTCTTTATTTTCCATTTTCAGTATCCTCCATCATGATTTTGTCAATTTTTCGGATAATACGTTTAATGGTATCATGAACACAGCCGTTCATTCTTCCCAGTTCACTTAGTGAATATCCGCAGTGTTTATAAAGTATATAGATAATCATCCAGTCAGCTAGTGGAATTGAATAATTGAAATTTTTCTTTGCGTGCGGGTCGAGCAATCCCGTTTCTATCGCATGAGCATTATTCTCAGCCACGGTACACCATTCAAGATTTGTAATCGAATTGTTCAATTTGTTTCCATCCTTGTGATTTACAACAAGGTTGGGATTTTCACCTGTCCATGCATTTAACATCATTCTATGTGCTTTAAGGTGCTTTTTTACTCCATTAACATTTACACGATATGTTCTGTAACCATATCTGTCAACAGACCCCGCAAGTTTCTTTATATTATATTTTTCAATAAAGTTTCCGGATTTTGATATCTGCCTTTTACAAACAGAAAAAAAGTTACCATTTACATCACAAATGTAACAATCATTTTCCTTGCAGAACCTGAAATCAACAATTCCGAGTTCGTACATTTGTTCCTTAATCCATAACAATGCCTCTGCAGAATGAGAAACATTGTTTATATTTTCGTCAGTTCTCTCACTGACAGTTTTGTATTCTGTTGTTGTTTTCATTGACATTTTCTCCATAATCGGTGATTATTTCAGCCGGTTCAATTTCGGACGGCTCGGTTTCAGCAGTCTGAAAATCATCGTCATAAGGTATTAAATCGGCTGTTTCGAGTTCAACGTCAAAGATGTCTTCCAACGACTAACCACCTTTCCGAACACGGAGAAGCATCTCCATAGTATCGTCCATAGGCGTTTGCGAATAGTCACCGGAAGAATTTTCTTTAACGATTTGAAAAATCTGATACCAGATTTGTTGTGCCTGTTTTTCGTAAGTCTGTGAGATGCTGATATAAGGCGAGGCGATAGCACCTCCTGTAGTCGGATGTTTGGCAAGAAAACCCGTCGCTGAAATTAGTTCCTCAGCCTGTATACAGCGTGCCATGAACATGGCATACATTTCAATCAGCTGGGAGTACACGGCTTTTTCACAGCCGAGTTCTTTCAGCCAACTATACGTTTTTATGAAAATATCTTCCGCTATAAGGTCTTTTCCCTTAGCCTGCGGAGCTTTCATAAACTCCCTCACCGGAGGAACGTCCGCACCCTCAAGCTCTGCCGGAACAGTGAGAACCTTTGCAGACTTTCCCTCATTGATTTTATCGGTCAGAGACTTTGCTTTGCGACCTGCACCGATTCTTGCACCGCCTCTGTTTGTGCCGTCCTTAGCCATTCTATCACCTCACCTTCGTCTGATTTCGGTCATGGGTTAATCCCCCGTTTGAAAAGCAGTTTTTATTTATGCGACTTGCCGCCGGTCTCCTGTAAAAACTGTTGCAGATATTTTTATACCCCCACCAGTTCAGTAAGTGTATTCCGGATTGATGTCCTCTGTCAACGTTTTGCGGTCGTGACAGGGTTTGCACAATGCCTGAAAATTGGTCTCATTCCATAGCAGTTCCGGACGGTTACGGTGCGGAATGATATGGTCTGTTACAGTTGCCTGAATGTAACGTCCGTTTGCAAGACAGCGTACACACAAGGGATTACGTCGCAGATATGCACGGCTGACTTTCTGCCACTTACTGCTGTATCCTCGCTTTGATGCAGACGGTCGGTCAGGGTGCATAGGCTTGTGTTCATCACAGTATAATCCGTCAGTCAGATTAGGACAGCCTGAATGTCTGCACGGTCTTAGTGCCTTGTGTGGCATGAAATCACCTCCGGACACAAGAAAAGCCCTCACGGATTTACCGCAAAGGCTTTTCTGTATTGTTTGCTATTATATATTATAGCACTTTCAAACCGGACATTCAAGGACATTTGCGGACATTTTTTCAGAAATTTTTATTTTCTGCAATGCCCAGCCGTGCATACGTCTGATATGTCTTGAATCATAGCCAAGCTGTACTGCTATCTGTTCCCAGCTTTGACGGCTGAGATAACGCATTTCAAGCAGGGTTCTGTATTTTTCATTCTGTACTTTTTTTATGGTTTCAGTTATATCACGTTTCAGGTCAACGAGCCTGTCAATATCCTTGTTGATGTCGTTTTCAAGGTCTATAATCTTATCCATTGTTTTTTCAAGACGACGATTATCAGGTGTACTACTGTGAGGCATATCGCTGAATACAGAAGTAACCCTTGTTGCAAGACTTCGTAAATTCTCTATCTGTGTAAGCTTGCTGTTTATACGTTGGTCAAGATATATAGCCTGTTCGAGATATTCTTTAGGTATCATTTCAATGCCTCCAGTTTTTTGAGATTGGTTTTTATAAAACTCTCATCATGCGTCATCAGACCGACAGCCTGAACCGCTGTTACTGCTATATCGTGAGTATCATAAGATTTTTGAATTTCAGTCTTAAGCATTTCAGAAACTTTAATATTATTCTGATAGCTTTTGTAAGTCTGCACGGCATTGCTGAAATTTTCAAGATACTTGTGGTAATCTATGAGAAGGGACTTTTTCTGACGTTCTGCGTCCTGCTGAGACAGTCCCTCAAACTTGAAAGCCTGATAGATTTTGCGGAGTTCAGAAAAATACCTGTACTCCGGTGGTGGAAAGTCCGAGTAATCCAGACTTCCGTCATATGCAAGGCGTTCAGCTCTTCGAAAATCTTCCGAATTTTTAAAGTCAAATTTGTTTTTCAAAATATCGCTCCTTTCGGGTGACCTATAAAATTTATAGGTCACCTTTGATTTTATTCTATTTATAGGTAAAAATCAGACTTTTATAGATTTTGAGGTGACCTATATGACCTATTTTTATAAAACCTTTATAACTTTTTCTTTTCTATACGAAAGGAATTTATAATAGCTGATTATAGGTCACCACTCAACTGCATAAAAACTAATTTTTTGCTATAATAAGCCAAAAATAGAGGGTGACCTATAAAAATTTATGGGTCACCTTTTAGCCAGTTGAAATACTGTCAAGTGAAATTCCCTGATAAACCCAGCCAGTCTTTTTATGTATTTTATTATATCTTTTTAAAATTTCTATGCCGAATTTCCGAGACGGCATTTTATATTCATTGCATTCTTCCGCCCACTGACAGTAAACAGCATACAGTGCCTGAGCCTTGACTTCACCGCCCTGCTGAACGTAGTCTGAAGCAAGAAACGCTGAAATAACGTCCATTTCGTTGCGGTACTCCTCTACAGCGTCTTCAATGACTTTCGGCTTACGGAGACCCTCCATTTTCCAAAGCTTATAGCCCTCGACTATCCATGCCAGAATATCCGGAAGCTCCTGCATAAGCTTCTGCGACAGATTCTTGTCAACTGCACATTCCGGAATAGTGACTGAAAACGGGATTATATGGATTCTGCGCCATATACCTAAGTCAGTGCCACGAATGGTAGGCTTGTGGTTGGTTGCCATCCATAGCTTGAACTCCGGTCGAAACTCAAATTCATCTCCGTAAAGTTTACGTGCGGTTATCATGTCGTCGCCGGTCAGCTGCTTCAGCAAGCCCTCGTTAAGCCTCATGCCCTCGTTGGGTTCAACCGACGTTACAAGCCTCGCACCTTTCAGACGGGCAATATCACTGTTTGCTGTATTCGTACTTGCTTTAACCATGATACTTTCCGGCTGAATATTGGTGGCATAGTCGCCCATGATTTTTCGAACGACCTCAAGAAACGTTGACTTGCCGTTTCGTCCCGTACCATAGAGGAAAAACGCACACTGTTCCGAAGTATCGCCCGACAGACTATAACCGAGTGCTTTTTGGATATACCTGATTAATTCCTTGTCACCGCTAAATATCTGGTCAAGGAATGCAAGCCATTTTTCAGGCTTTTTCGGGCTTTCGGGCATTGAAGTTCCAAGCATTCGGGTCATGAGGAAGTCAGGCTTATGCTCCGCCACGGAAAAGTCGTTCAGATTGAGTACTCCGTTCTGAATGTTAACGAGGGTTCTGTCTGCGTCAAGTTCGTTGGGACTTACTGCAACCAGATGCTCCAGTTCCTTGACCATAGCCTTTTTAGAGTTATTGGAACGTGTCTTTTTCATATGCTTCTTATAGTCCTCGAACATCGCACCGCCTTCATGCTCCGCCCATAATTTCAGTTCTTTTTTCATACTTTCAAGAACCCTGTCCGCCCACACAAAAACACCGCCCTTAGCGTCATAATGCCATTTGCCGTCACTGTAGCAGAGCCACCGACGGTCGGTATAGCAGTAAAGCATTACATCACCGCAAAGGTCGTACATTCGCTGGGCGTTGCCTGTATCGTCAAGTGTGTGCATCTTGAGTTCGGTTCGTGGAGCGTTGCCGACAGAAATATAATAATCGTCCTTTTTCTGCGGATTATAGACCTCCTGACAGTTTTCAACGGCTTTCTTCAGCATGAGTTTCCCATATGTACTGCCTGACTGCTTTCTGTCCCACTTGTCACGCATTAGTCCCGATTGTCTGAATATATCGTCCATTTTTTGAATATCACGTCCGCACCAGAATGCAAGCATATTACAGAATGCCATGTCCGCCTCAGACTGCGACGGATAGTCCGAAAAATCGCCGTTGTATAATTTTTTGAATTTCTCACCAGATTTTGATGCAAGAGCTTTTTCAAGGACTTCCGAAACTGCCATATTTACCAGAATTTCCGGCTCACTGCCAGACGGAGAAGGAGCAGATTTTTTCGGTTTACTACTGAGATATTTTTCATGCAGGGACTTTATACCTTCGGTACAGTCCACAACTGGCAAAACGTTGTCGGGGTCAATGGGATTGCCAGTCATGATAAAATAACGTCCCTTGTCGTACATCTCAAACTTTCCCTTGCGTCTTGCACCCTCTGGCAGACTTCCCCGACAGATGATATGTAGTCCATGACACGACTGTGATAACTCTGTATAACTTCCAAGACTGTCAACAAAATCCGAAACAAAGTTTTTTTCGCCTCTCAGATAGCCCTCTATTTCGGGAAAACAGTCGTCCAAGTCCACCCCGAAATAACCACTCCCCGAAAACATAAAGCCAATACCGGAGTAATTTCTTGACGCTCTCACAGCGGTTTCAAAGTCACTCCACGTCTCCGTATTGTTGGACATCGCCTGTCCGCCTGTTCTCGGATTTATCGGGATTTTCTTTATTCCGCTATGGCTTTTCGGGTCGGGTTCAGACCGCCAGCACACCCATTGCGGACAGCATTTTAACTCATCAGGAATTTTTTCATACATAATAATTTCCTTTCAAAATATTCACAGAAGGACAGTTTTCCGTCCTTCTGCGATTTTTTATACAGTTTGCATTGAATCAGAACGGCACATCTCCGTCGCTGAGAATCTCCTCATAGTCGTCCATAGTGCCGTATGACTGTCCGGCATTGGCGAAAGTCTCCGCCGGACGCTGTGCCACTGTATCACTTGTGACAGAGGTCTTGAAAGTATGCCTGCATTCGGGGAAATTTGACTCATTCATATACTTGACTTCTTCGTAAGTTTTGCCGTCGTACTCACGGTGACCGACAGTTACACGCATAACACGTCTAACAAGGTCGTCGCAGAGATTATAGACCGTTTCGTAACTCTTTCCGGACGGAAGTCTGATAGCCTTTGCAAGCTGCATAACCTGCTTGAAGCTGTAGCCCTGCACCTGCATATCTGCCTGAGTAGGGTCTTTACGTTTCCAGAGCGTATGGAAAATACATCTGTTCTGATATTTCTGCTCCACATCGTTTCTGATGACGAGTGTGAAGTTCAGACCTGTTGCACCTTTCTGAGTGGTGCGCTCCTCGATTTTTGTGATTATGACCTCGTATTCACCTTTCGGGATAAGGTCAAAGTCCTGTACATCTTCGTAATTGGTTGAAAATCCCATTTCATTTACCTCCATTAATTAAGTTTATTGCGTCCTCTTTGCTTCTGCATATACCGGAGATTGCTCCGTATTTCTGCATGATTTCAAGGAATTTTTTCTGTTCTGCCGACGGTCTGCCTTTTGGCGTCTTGACTTCTATAAAAACTGCTTTGCCGTCTTTTTTACGGACACCGGATAAGTCTGAATAGCCGTTCGGCAAACCCTCAATACGCCTGATATTTATCAGAACACGCTGTTTAAACTCCTTTGAATATACAACTTCTCCCTGCCAGAAATCACCGGCATTCGTTCTGAAAAGTACACATTCATCTGCAAGAGTAAGCCTGATTTCGTTCTGTATTCTGTGTTCTTCCGTCATTTTATCCACCCTCTCTGCCTTGCCTGATACCAGCACCAGCCGGATTTGTAACCATGATTTTTGGCATATTTTTGTAAATCTTGCATATTTCTGCACTGGTCGGGCGAATCATCATATTTCAGCACAAATCCGGTTATATTTTTGAGTTCCGCACCGTCTTCAATTTCAAGGGTGCGTTCTTTTTTCGGAAAAACATATCCACACTCCGGACATACTTTCACATCATCTTCCGGCTGAAAAGTATAGAAACATTCCAGACACTGCAATACTTTTACTTCATTTTCTACTTGATTACGGGATTTTTTCGGCTTATCCTGCAAAGTCCACTGACGATCAGCGTCAGGCATTCCAAAACGGGCATAATTTCCTACGTGGTCGATTATAACTGCCGATTTTTCGGGTTTATATCTCATACACCGCATTGACTGCTGAATGTACAGTGTCAGCGATTTTGTTGGTCTGAGGAGAATTGCACACTCACAGTCCGGTACGTCAAACCCCTCTGAAATTAGGTCAACATTGCAGAGTATTTTAATTCTACCCTGCCGAAAGTCTTCAATAATCCGCTGTCTTTCGGCTTGGGGAGTAGTGCCGTCGATATGTACCGCAGAAATTCCATTAGCCTGAAACTCGTCCGCCATAGCTTCTGAATGCTTGATTGAAACACAATAACAAATCGCCTGTCTGCCGTCCGCAAGCTTATGATAATGATTTATCACATTGCCGAAGACAGTGCGATTAAAAAGTACGTTTTCCGCTGATTTCGTTTCATACTCACCACGCTGAATTTTTATTCCGTTTAGGTCTGCGACCGTCGGGGCATAGTAAGTATACGGCGACAAGAAGTTATTTTCAATCAGCCATTTTGCAGAAACTCCCTCAATCAGAGTTTCGTAAACGTCACCAAGCCCACTGCCGTCCAGTCTGACAGGCGTTGCGGTAACGCCCACACGGTAAGCGTCAGGAAAAAAATCATAGATTTTCCTGTAACTGTTGCTTTTTGAGTGATGGGTTTCGTCGGTTATGATGAGTGACGGCGAACTTAATTTTTTCAGTCTCCTGC
>CAMWVV010000106.1 GCA_947177755.1 uncultured Ruminococcus sp.
GTGTGGTGGGTTGACAACGTTTTCATAAACCTTTTTTATTTTTTTATATTATATATATATTATATATTTTTTTTTAAAAGAGGTTATAAAATAGCTTCAAACCCACCACACTCACCACCGAAAATATAAAAAAGTACAGGAGGGATTTTTATGGAATTGTGGTTTACGGAGAGACACACTCCGAATGTTAAATTTTCAATAAAGGTTGACAGACAGCTTTACAGCGGTAAAAGCGAGTTTCAGAGGATTGATATATTCGACTCAAAGGAGTTTGGTCGCTTTTTAACACTTGACGGCTATATGATGCTTACTGAAAAGGACGAATTTATATATCATGAAATGATAACACACGTACCTATGGCAGTTCACCCGAATCCCGAAAATATTCTTGTGATAGGAGCAGGGGACGGGGGAGTTGTACGTGAACTTACAAGATACAGTACAGTTAAAAATATAGACCTTGTTGAAATAGACGAACTGGTTGTAGAGGTGAGTAAAAAGTATCTGCCGACGACTGCGTGCCGTTTCGACGATGAAAGAGTTAATATTTTCTATGAGGACGGTGTAAAATTTATACGTCGTTGTGAAAATAAATATGATGTTATTATAGTTGACTCAACTGACCCTTTCGGAGTGGGGGAGGGACTTTTTACAAAGGAATTTTACGGAAGCTGTTTCAAGGCTCTCCACGATGACGGTATAATGGTTAATCAGCATGAAAGTCCGTTCTATGACGAGGACGCAGCCGCAATGCAGAGGTCACATAAAAGAATTGTGGGAAGTTTTCCGATAAGTCGGGTATATCAGGCTCATATACCTACTTATCCGTCGGGTCACTGGCTTTTCGGTTTTGCCTCAAAGAAATATCACCCCGTGCATGACCTCAACCCTGCAAAGTGGAATCTTCTCGGACTGAAAACGAAATACTATAATACAAAACTTCATTCGGGGGCATTCTGTCTTCCTAATTATGTAGAGGAGTTGTTAAGAGATGTTGAATAAAAATATACACACCTTTATTGCCTGTGACAGTGAGTATAATGAAGCGGAAATTGTACTTTTCGGAGCAGGTTATGACGGTACGGCAAGTTTTCGTGCAGGTACAAGATTTGCGCCGTCCGCCATAAGAAACGAGAGTTTCGGAATAGAGACATATAGTCCGTATCAGGACAAAGATATGACTGACTATAGCTATTTTGACAGCGGTGATTTAGAATTGCCGTTCGGAAGTCCCGAAAAGGTTCTTGATGATATAAAGGAACGTTCTGAAATTATACTTGCTGATGGAAAAATTCCGTTTATGATTGGCGGTGAACATCTTGTCACTCTCGGACAGGTAAGGGCAGTAAAAGAAAAGTACGATGATTTATATATAATTCACTTTGATGCCCATGCTGATTTACGTGATGACTATCTGGGACAAAAGCTTTCTCATGCGTGTGTTATTAGAAGATGTCACGAACTTGTAGGGGACGGTCATATATTTCAGTTCGGCATAAGGAGCGGTGACAGGGAGGAATTTAAGTTTGCAGAAAACCACACCGCAATGAATAAATTTAATTTTGACGGACTTTCCGAAACCGTCGAAAAACTCAAAAATAAAAATGTTTATCTTACTGTTGATTTAGACGTGCTTGACCCGTCTGTTTTCTGCGGAACAGGTACACCCGAAGCGGAGGGTGTTACTTTCGGTGAACTCCGAAAAGCATTAACGCTTGTATGCAGTGAACTGAATATAGTCGGCTGTGATGTCAACGAACTTAGTCCGCCTTATGACCAGTCGGGCGTATCTACTGCCATTGCGTGCAAGATTATAAGGGAAATGCTTTTAGCTTTGTCATGAAAGGAAAACAGATATGAAGCGGGAATCAGAAAATTGGTTTTTTCTTTTTATAATTTTTTCGGTTGTAGTTTTTGCAGTTGGAATGTTCAAAGGCGTATCGCTGAATTATAAAGAAAAACACTGCACACAGACCGTAAGGGCGGAAATCGTGCGTGTTGAAATACACAGAAAAACTTATGGCAAGACAAAAAGAACAGTATACACGCCTTATTTTACTTACAGTGCGGACGGTAAAACTTTTAAAGGTCATGCCGAAGATACTAAAAGATTCGGAAAATACAAAGTCGGTGATATGATAGAAATAAGAATCGACCCCGAAAATCCTAAAAAATACCTTGTTGAGAATGATATTTCTGACTATCGCTCTTCATACGAGGTCGGAATGGATTTTGGGCTTTTGGCATTGATTCTTGTTGTATGCGCAATAGTAAACAAATTAATTAATATAAAGGAGTAATTTAAAATGGGAAAATGTATGATTATAGGCTGCGGAGGGGTTGCCTCCGTTGCGATTCACAAGTGCTGTCAGAACAGCGAGGTTTTCGAGGGGATAATGATTGCAAGCCGTACAAAGTCAAAGTGCGACGTTTTGCGTGACAAGCTTCAGCCGACCACAAAAACAGTCATTGAGACTGCACAGGTTAATGCCGATAACGTGGACGAACTTATAGCCCTTATAAATTCTTATAAGCCCGACGTCGTGCTTAATCTTGCACTGCCTTATCAGGATTTGACTATCATGGACGCTTGTCTTGCTACTAAAACTCACTACGTCGATACGGCAAACTACGAGCCGTTGGATACTGCAAAGTTTGAGTACAAATGGCAGTGGGCTTACCGTGAAAAATTCGAGCAGGCAGGAATTACCGCACTTCTCGGCAGTGGTTTTGACCCCGGAGTTACAGGCGTATTTTCTGCTTATGCCATGAAACATGAGTTTGACGAGATTAATTATATTGACATTCTCGACTGCAACGGCGGTGACCACGGCTATCCATTTGCTACAAATTTCAATCCTGAAATAAATATCCGTGAGGTTTCCGCAAAGGGAAGCTATATTGAAAACGGCGAGTGGGTTGAAACTGAACCAATGGAGATAAAGCGTGTTTATAATTTCAAGGGTGTCGGCGAAAAAGATATGTATCTTCTCCACCATGAAGAGCTTGAATCGCTTGCACTCAACATCAAGGGCATTAAAAGAATACGTTTCTTTATGACGTTCGGACAGAGTTATTTAACACATCTCAAGTGTCTTGAAAATGTCGGCATGACTTCAATCGAGCCGATTATGTACGAGGGAAAAGAGATTGTACCGTTGCAGTTTCTGAAAGCCGTACTTCCCGACCCCGCAACGCTCGGAGCAAGAACAGTCGGCAAGACTAACATAGGCTGTATTTTCCGTGGCAGAAAGGACGGCAAGGACAAGACGTACTATCTTTATAATATATGCGACCATCAGGAATGTTATAAGGAAGTCGGTTCACAGGCTGTTTCCTATACAACAGGCGTACCTGCCATGATTGGTGCAATGATGATTATGACGGGAAAATGGAGTAAAGCAGGCGTTTACAATATAGAGGAGTTCGACCCCGACCCGTTCATGCAGGCACTCAATAAGTGGGGACTGCCTTGGGAAGAAGATTTCAACCCCGTTCTCGTTGAATGAGGTAGAATTATGCTTTTTGTGCAGTATATTTCACTGTTTTATGGAAAAGATGTCCGTTACGCAAATTACGCCAATGTAAGAAATTCATTGAGATTTGCACCGATAGTCACTGATAAAATACCCGACTGTGAAGTACTGTATCAGAAGATTTTTTACAGACAGTATGCAGGAGGTATGGAAAAATACCACGACAAAATAAAGACTTTCGGAAAAGAGATATTTACAGCTGGAAATCGTGATTTATTATGCGGTTACGAAAAACTGATACATCACACACGTATTTTCAGAGAAGATGACAGGTATAAAATAATGTTCTGCAATGACAGCTATTATTGCTTTAATGGGCATAAAAGGCGTGGACACAATGAAGGTTTTTTTGATAAAAGTTCACCGTTTTGTCATAGGGATTTAATTAATGAAACTGCTTTCACGTTGAAAACGGACGAATATGGCAGAATTATTTACAATGACAGATATGTTGAATATGATTCGGGGCAATGGTATTACGGACTTCATACAATAAATTTTATTAACTGTGATAAATCAAAGTACAGGGAAAAGATGTTTTTCAGGAAGATTCCCGATTACGAATATAAAAATATGCAGTATCTCAGATATTGCTGAAAGGAGATGTTTTGATGCTGTTTGTGCAGGATATTTCTTTGACTTATTATAAAGATGTCCGCTATGCAAATTACGCAAACGTAAGAAATTCGATAAAATTTGCACCGATAGCTATTGAGAAGATTTCCGATTGTGAAGTGCTTTTTAATATGGTAATGCTGTCTCAGAATAAAGAGGGACTATATGAGAATTATAACAAAATCAGACAGCACAATGAAAATGTTTTATATAATCCACGATGCTATAATTCGCCGTTCGGGAACAGAATAGCAGTAAAAAAGTCTTATGACGGAAATTATGAAATAATGTACAGAAATGGAAAGTCACGGGGTTATTATAAAAGTCTGTTTACTTTAAAAACTGGCGAGTACGGCAGGATTATTTACAATGACAGGTATGTTGAATATGATTCGGGGCGCTGGTATTACAAAATTCACACGATAAATTTCATTAACTGCGATAAAACAAAGTACAGGGAAAAAATGTTTTTCAGGAAAGTTCCCGACTATGAATATAAAAATATGCAGTATTTGAGGTACTGCTGAGGAGGTTTTTTAATGAAGATTGAAGAAGCATTACAAAAATTCGTAGAAGATAATGAAAAATGCTTTATACATTTTGCAAATGGTGAGACGATTTATGCAACAATTCTTGAAATCGGTGACGGTTTTGTACGTATTGACGATGGTGCAAGTGAAAGTATCGTCAACATCAGCTATATAATGCGTGTACGTGCTTTACCACAAAAGAAAAAAGACAAGAAAAAATCTATATTCTAAGGTGTGTAATATGTTCGATAAAGTACAGACCCCTTGTTACATAATCGACGAGGGAAAACTCATTCATAATCTTGAAATTCTCAGAGGTGTGCAGGAAAGGACAGGCTGTAAAATTCTCCTTGCACAGAAAGCTTTTTCTTGCTATCATCTTTATCAGCTGATAGGGGAGTACCTTGCAGGGACGGCTTGCAGTGGACTTTTTGAAGCGAAACTGGGTTTTGAGGAAATGGGAAAGGAAAATCATGTTTTCTGCGGTGCTTACCGTGAGGACGAAATGGACGAAATAATTTCATACTGTGGACATATTATTTTCAATTCTTTTAATCAGCTTGACAAATACCGTGAACGTGTTCTTAATGCAGGCAAAAAAATAGGTCTGCGGATAAATCCAGAATGCTCAACACAGGAGGGGCATGAAATTTATGACCCATGCTCGCCGAAGTCAAGACTTGGAATAAGAAATAAAAATTTCAGTCGTGATGATTTGTACGGCGTTTCGGGACTTCATTTTCATACACTCTGTGAGCAGGATTCCGACGACCTCGAAAAGACTTTAAACGCCGTTGAAGAAAAATTCGGCGACGTTCTGCAAAAAATGGAATGGATAAATTTCGGTGGCGGTCATCATATTACACGTGACGGTTATGACATTCCACGTCTTGAACGCTGTATAGAACGTATGCAGAAAAAATATAATCTTGAAGTCTATATCGAGCCAGGGGAGGCGGTGGCACTCAATGCAGGTTATCTTGTGACGGAAGTGCTTGACATTATTGAAAACGATATGCCTATAGCAATTATTGATACGTCCGCATCGTGCCATATGCCTGACGTTCTTGAAATGCCGTACCGTCCGCCTTTAAGGGACTCAGGCACGGCAGGTGAAAAAAAATATACCTTTCGTCTCGGTTCGCAGACCTGTCTTGCAGGTGACGTTATAGGGGAGTATTCTTTTGACAAACCGCTGAAAATCGGCGACAGGCTGATTTTTGAGGATATGGCTATATATTCTATGGTTAAAAACAATACTTTTAACGGTATGCCTTTGCCGTCGATACTTCTTCTTAAGACGGACAGAAAAATTCAGACGCTCCGTCAATTCAGCTACGGCGACTTCAAAGAACGTCTGTAATATATTGACAAATCAGAAAAAAAGAGTTATAATAAACTTCGGGAGGATTGAAAATTATGGATTCAGAAATTTACAGCAAGTACGAAATAATTGATGCTCATGCACATATTTTTCCTGAAAAAATAGCAGAAAACGCTACTGTCAATATCGGACATTTCTATGATTTGCCGATGGAAAGCTGTGGCATGAGTAAACAGCTTATAAAGAGCGGTGAAAAGATAGGTGTAAAAAATTATCTTGTCTGCTCAACTGCCACAACTCCGCACCAGATAAGTTCAATCAATGAATTTATCGCAAGGGAATGTAAAAACAATCCGAGTTTTTACGGTCTGGGAACTACCCACCCCGATTCTGAAAATATTGAAGCAGACATAAAGCAGATTAAGAAACTTGGTCTCCACGGCGTTAAACTTCACCCCGATTTTCAGAAATTCAATGCATATTCGCCCGAGGCGTTTAAAATCTATGAAATTATAGAGGGTGAAATGCCTTTGCTGATTCACTGCGGTGACAATCGTTATGAATATTCAGCACCGCAGAAAATAGCCAATATACACAAAAATTTCCCGAAACTCAAACTTCATGCCGCACATCTCGGCGGTTATCAGAGGTGGAGCGAGGCAGAGGAATGCCTTAACGGACTTGAAAATGTAGTGTTTGACATAAGCAGTTCAATGGCTTTTCTTTTAAAGAATTATACACATAATCTTATCAGGAAATACGGCGTTGAAAACTGTTTCTTCGGTTCTGATTTTCCCATGTGGAGCCATGAAGAAGAACTCGAAAGATTTCTTGAACTCGGTTTCAGTGAACAGGAAAACAGAATGATTCTTGCGGAGAATTTCAGAAGATTTTACGGACTTTAATATAAAAAATCAGGACGAACTTAATGCAGTTCGTCCTTTTTGTTTATTCTGTCGGTTCAATGTACTGAATGTTGTTGCTTTCAAGTGCGGATATAAGACTTTCCATAGCATCGGCAACGGCGTTGTCGTCAATGATTTTTACAACAATATTTTCGCTGTCTGATGCGAGTGATATAAAAGCGTCAAGTGTTTTTTCGTCATCGTTCATAAAATAAGTATCGCCCGAAACGGTAACTTCCATATATATTACGGCTTCCGTTGTTTCTTCTGGAACTGTTTCAGATTCGGCTACAGTTTCGGGAATATCTTCATTGTCGGAACTGTTTGCAACAGAATTTTCTGAAATACCCGAACCGCTGTTATTATCACCGTCGCCGTTTCCCGAACCCAGTCCGCCGCCGAATCCGAGACTTGCAACAATCATAAGTACTGCGATAATCAACAGCAGTACGACAAGTATCGGCAGGAGTTTACTTTTTTTCTTCTTTTCATTTTTTTCGCTCATAATTATTTTACCTTTCTTTTATATTTATATAAGTACAATATAGATTTGTGTAACTGCTTTTTATTTCGTCAACGGCATTTTTTACTGCTTTTACATCTTTGTAGAGTGCTTCACTGCCATCGTAAATCATTGCACACAGTATCACATCATTCTGTCCGAGGTCTGCACTTTCAAGTGAATAAATAAGATTTTCAGCTATAGTATTTTCGGAGATAACGGAAGTCTGTCCGAAAATATTATTATTGTCTGATATTGAAATTCCGCTGTTATTCAGATTAATGGTTATCAGACGACCGTTTTCATAATTTTCAAGTGCCAGCTGATTTGCGGCAGCATTGTCGTTTATACTTGCGGCTTTTTTCCATGCCTCTGCAATTTCCTTTTCGGCTTCCTCACGGACTGAATCAAGTTCAGTCTGCATTCTTTCCATTTCTGAAACGGCATTTTCCGCACGTTTTTCAGCCTCCGAAACACTTTCTTCTGCTTCTTTTATCTGTTCTTCAGCGTCGGCAACACGGCTGTCCGCTTCTGCCCGAATATTTTCACTGCTGTCCTGCACATTCATCATAATCCAGAAAAGCATAATAAGAATAACGTCCAGCAAAGCGGTAAGTTCAATAACTATGCCTTTGCTTTTCATATGGCTACCTTTTCTTTTTCGGTCACATTCTTTGAATTTCTTTCAAGATAAAGTGCAACACTTTTTTCGTTGTCCTCGATTTTTGCGGAAATAATGCCGTCAAGAAATTTGAATATAATAGCGAAAACAAGACCCCAGAAAGTTGAGGTTAAAGCACCGTAGAAGTTTCCTGTTACGTCTGATGTATCTGAAACAAGACTGAGAAGTGAAGTAACAGTGCCGAGAATGCCGAGCAGGGGAAATATGCCCGTGAGATTGACGAAAACGGAATAAAGACCGCCTGTGTGATTTCTCATGTTGACTATTTCGGTTTCACGCAGTTCTGAAATGTCGGAAAATGCTTCCTGCTGTGAAATATCACTGTCAGGAACAAAAACAGTCAGGTGCATTTTTTTGTAAAGCCTGTCCGCCGAACGTCTTAGGTAATAATACATGATGCCCGTAAAGACCGCAGCCATGAAAATAATCATATCATAGCCCCATATATTCATAAAAATAACTGAAAAGATATTTTTCATAAATAGTCCTCCTTAAAGTCTATGATAACATATATTCCGACAAATTGCAAGCATTTCAGCAAAAAAAAACGGGTACGCAGAGTACCCGTAGAAATTTATATCTGATTTTCCGCTGTAAATCTATGTGCAGATTTTCGGAAATAATCATAATAACTTGTATGTTGATATGAAAACAG
>CAMWVV010000107.1 GCA_947177755.1 uncultured Ruminococcus sp.
CATAATTTACATAATAATCTATAATAAAATCACTACAAATAAAAGGAGCGATTTTATTATGAAAAAAGTAGTCACTATTCAGGATATTTCATGTTTCGGCAAATGTTCGCTTACGGTCGCACTTCCGATTATTTCGGCAATGGGAATTGAAACCGCTGTTATCCCTACCGCCGTTCTTTCAACGCATACAGGCGGATTTGAAGACTATACGTTCCGTGACCTTACCGACGATATTCCCGATATTGCAAGTCACTGGAAAAAACTTAATCTTAAATTCAGTGCTGTTTACACAGGTTACCTTGGTTCTGAAAAACAAATTAATATAGTTTCCGAATTTTTTGACGATTTCAGGACAGACGAAAATTTTATAGTCGTTGACCCCGTTTTAGGCGACAACGGAAAATTCTATGCAGGTTTTACAGAAGAATTTGCTATAAAAATGGCTGAACTCTGTTCAAAGGCTGACTATATTATTCCTAACATGACAGAAGCGTCATTTATGCTTGGTATTCCTTATACAGAAGATTATGACAGGGCATATGTTGAGGACGTATTACGCAGACTTGCTAGACTTGGCTGTAAAACTCCTGTTCTTACGGGTGTTCACTTCGACGATAAAGAACAGGGTGCAGCCGCTTATGATTCCATGAACGATAAATTTTACTATTCTTTTAACGAAAATATAAAATGTTCGGTTCATGGTACGGGTGATATTTTTGCAAGCGTTTTCACAGGTGCTGTTACTCTCGGAAAAGATATTCAGCAGACTCTTGACATTGCCGTGAATTACACCCTTGAGTGCATAAAGGCTACTGTTCCTTATTTTGACGAAATGTGGTATGGCAGTTGTTTTGAATTGTGTCTCGGAAAACTTATCGAAATGACTGATAAATAAAAAAACAAGCTCCGATAATACGTCGGAGCTTTTCATATCAGTGACTGAAAATTTCGTCTTCAATAATGTCAGAATTTGTATTGAAGTCAACCTGCAATACAGACTGAACCGTGCCGTCATAAAGCCATACATCTTCGGGATAGAAAGTATTTTCAGCGGGTATTTGCAGTTGTTTTACGTCATATCGTATTGCCGTGGGAAGTTTAAGTGAAAGAAGATACATTCCCATAGTAGACATATTTGTATTTATTTTTGGTATAACGCTTTTTGCGATTTTTCCGACTGCAACAGGGTTTATTGCTTTCGGTATGAGTTTTTCAAATACTTCACGCTGTCTGCTTGTACGCTCAAAGTCGCTGTTTCCGACGTATCTGATACGGGCATATGAAAGAGCCTGTTTGCCGTTAAGATGCAGTTTTCCGCCGCTTTCAAGGAAGTCTGCCCACTGGTCGTCACCCATAAGCTGATTGACTTCTGAGAACAGAATGTTATTTATTTCGTGGGCTTCTTCGTCAGAAACGTCAATATCAATTCCGCCCACAGCGTCGATAATTCCCGCAAATGAAACAAAGTTTACTGTGATGTAGTCATCTATTTTCACCATGAAATTATTTTCTATCGTGTCCATAAGAAGCTCTGCACCGCCGTATGAATAGGCGGCATTAAGCTTGTCCATGCCATAATTCTGAATATTTACATAGCAGTCACGCATGAAAGATGTCAGAATAATTTCATTTGTACGGCTGTTGAATGAAAGCAGAATCATTGAATCGGAACGTCCCTGCTCGTCGTCGGAGCGTCCGTCCGTACCGATAATCAGAACGCTTTTTACATAGCTCCTTGACATTGCACTGTCTGTGCGGTTGCGGTCTCCCGTTTCTTCCTTGCCGACTTTGCTGATGACAGTCAGTGCAGTGCATGAATATATGGCGAAAAGCAGAACAAGAATTGTAAAAAGAGTAAGTACAATTTTTCTTACTATTCTGCCGAAAATACTTCTGTGCTTTCGTTTTTTCTTTTTACGCTGAGGCGGCGGTGACTGTCTTTGCTGGGGATAGTCCCGACGCTGATAATTTGTATTCTGATAGTTTTGACTGTACTGTTGATAATTTGGGTTCTGATAGTTTCGGCTGTACTGCTGATAATTCGGGTTCTGATAGTTCTGACTGTACTGCCTGTTATCATAATTATGATTATACTGACGGTAATCAGGATTATATTGTCTGTTCTGATTCTGATAAACGGAGTTATTATAGCCTGTATTATTTTGTTGCTGCTGATTATTCTGTCTTGGACGCTGATAATTCGGACGTTGTCTGTTTACATTAGGTCGTCTGTAATTCTGAGGATTGGACGGAATAGGGATATTCATTGTATTTTCGTTGTCGGTATTTTCCTCGTTCTGAAATCTGTCTGTCATTGTTAACTCCTTTCAAAAAACACTTTATTAAATCAGAACCTGCTACGTAATGGTTTCAGCAACGGTAGCAGGTTCTCTTTTTCTATATCTTTTTTGAACTTACTGCAAAATACGTCAGTACAGTGCAGGCGAGATTGTAAATTATAAGTGCCGATGCCGACATATAAATATAGTTAAATTCAAATGCCTTTGAAATAATCAGCATGATGCTTAGTATGAAACCAAGTATAACGGAAACGGTCTGGAAGATAAGTCCCAATACTGCGGCGGAGTGGATTACTTTAGTGCCGATAATCAGCTGTGCGAAAGCGGAAAATTTTCCCGAGCAAGCCATTGAGGCACTGAGGCGAACTGTTTTTCTTGATTCGTCATCAAAATCCGTGTGCAGTTTTTTGGGAAGAATCCTGAACATACTTTCAGGAGCATCGAAAAGTGAAGAAATTTTTTCGAGCGTAAGACATGGGTCAACACTTTTGAGAATCATGAATATTTTATGTTTCGTAAGCTGTTTGACCCAGCGTTTAACTTCTCTGTCGGCACGTATTTCAACCGTAAAAAGTGCGGCTATATTTCCTGAAATAGATAGATACATAGCTTCCTGATTTTCGCCTGTATATTCGGATTCTTTTGTTTTTGTGGGAAGACCCTCAATGTTGTGACTGAGCATAAGTTCACGGTTTCCGAAAAGGACACGCCTGTTGTGAATCCAGCCACAAAGTCCCATAGACTCCTCAAATGAAAAGTTTTCTATCTGATAGAGAATATCACGGTTTTCGTCAACAACGTCGCTGAACAGATGACGCATAACACTGCCTGCGTGGTGTGTAAGACTTGCGGCTTCAAGTAAGGCTTCGTTTACCTTTGTGTTTGAAAAAACCTTGACACCACCAAGCTGTATGGAGTGTTCGGGGAAAAGGGAGTCAGTATTTACAAGAATTGAGTTGGTGTCATAAAAGTCGTCAACACTCTGATAACCGAGCATAACACCTTTTTTTATAATCGTCCTGTTTGAGATTCTTTCAAGCGGAACATTTGCAACAAACGGCATTGCAACGCATGAAGTCGCACACATAAGCATACTGAAAATAGAGAGACCGAATGCCAGTGCCTCCAAAGATAAAAATGCTTCTTTGCAGAAAAATGTCAGTACAACTGAAATGAACGCCGATATAATCATACATATGGGTGTGAGTTTTTTACAATACTTGTCTGTTATGTCAGACGAATATGTATATTTCAGAAAATCGGTGAGAAAGTCGGTTTTACGCATTGATGCAAGAATAGGGAAGTCACCGAGTGTTCCTCTCGTAAGACGTTCCGCACGTTCTTCGTCACGTACATAGACTATGCCGTGACGGTCGAAATGTTCCTTTGATACAAGTTTGAAATTCCGCTGAGCTCTTTTGAGAATAAGAAGTTTTCCGAGTGAGTTGGTGAGAAGTGCAAGTATTCCTACGGGCATATAAATGCGTTCCGCCATGATATAATCAGGATTTACAAACCCAGGCAGTACCGATAAAAAACAAGTGATGGCTGTAACGGCAGTAAGTGAATCGCTGTCTGCCTTTAAAGTAAATAATTTTTTTAGACCTTTTGTGATTACCGCAAATGAGGAAACTATGGCGGCAAGTCCTGTAAACAGGTGTATTATAAGATAAACATTGACATTGCTTTTAGTAAGTACACTTATAATAGGCAGGGGAAACTGATTTGCCAGAGTGATGTAAATACTTATTAACGAAATAAGTAAAAGAATTGCAACTCTTGCTTTTATGGTGCTTTTAAGTTCTTCAATATCACGTCCGACATCTTCAACATCACCATAATAATTGAAGTCAACAATACGTTTTGTCCGTTTCTTTTTTGAAGTATCGGAAACTTCGTCTTCCGTTTCAGGTTCTATATGGACATCTATCGCTTCGGACGGCTGTTGGCGGTCATATGTTATCCGTGAATTTGTTTTTGTATTTGTGCGGTTTCGTTCAGCATACTTTGCGGCTGCGATAATCTGAGGGGACGGAACAATGTCCGTAATCATCTTGAGATTTTCGGGGTCTTCCGCTTCCGCAAGAATTGCCGCACGGCTTCGTTTTTTCTTTTTGAACATGGGCGGTGTATACATATATTCACCGTCGGGTGATTCTTTTTTATATGTATAGTCCGCTTCTTTTTTTCTGTGATTTCTGTTTCCTGCTTTCTGACGTTCGGCGGCTTCTCTTGCTCTCGTCGATTCAGTCATACGCCTTATTTTTGAAACATCGTCGGCACTCATATGCGTATTTAGAACAGTACTGCTGTAAATTGCGGATTCGGGATTTCCTTCGGAATCAGTTCCTGCATTCAGTACGGTAATTTTACGGCGTTTTGACGGAGGCGGTGTTTCATTGACAGGCTGTCTTAGTGAGTTATCGTCCCACGGTGTTTTTTTGTGCGACGACGGTCTGGGAGCAGTTGCAACGGCGGTTTTCGGGTTTCTTTCGTCAGACTTTTTATTGGGGTCGTATTCGTCAAGGATATCTTCCAGAGATAATTTCTTATCAGACATAAAAATTGCTCCTTATGACAGATTCCGTTGTCTGAGAACTTCATACATGAAAATTCCAGCGGCAACTGAAGCATTCAGTGAATTTATTTTACCAAACATCGGAAGTTTCACCATAAAGTCGCATTTTTTCTGGATAAGACGACTTATGCCAAAACCCTCCGAACCGATAACAAGAGCCATACTGCCTGTAAAATCGGTTTTGCAGTAGTCGCTTCCCGATGCGTCTGTACCGTAAATCCATATGCCGTTTTCTTTCAGCATATCAATGCATGAAGCGAGATTTGAAACCCTTGCTACAGGTACATAGCTTACCGCCCCCGCTGAAGTTTTTGCCACTGTTGCATTAAGTGACGCACTGCGTCTTTTCGGAATAATAATTCCGTCCGCTCCTGCGGTTTCTGCCGTACGTATAATAGCACCGAGATTATGTGGGTCTTCAATTTCGTCACAAATTATAATAAAGGGTTTTGTGCCTTTGTTCTGAGATACGGCTAAAATGTCCTCAACGGAAACATATTCACCGCAAGCTCCTACTGCAACAACGCCCTGATGTGAAGCACCGCCTGCCAGCTGAGAAAGTTTTTTATCCTGAGCGTCTTTAACAACAATGCCCTTTTCTTTTGCAAGACGACGTATAAGACCAAGACTTCCGCCGTTTCCGTCTATGTATATAGTGTCAATAGGTGAGTCGGATTTAAGAGCCTCGATAACGGGATTACGTCCGACAATGTTTTTCAAGTCAATATTTTTATCAGTATTCATATTATCTATATAGAGAAAAACTCTACACTCCTTTTTTCTTTTGTCTATATTATATCATTATAACGGAAAAAATACAAGGTTTTTCTTTTGATTTTATCTGCCGTTACAGTGCATAAAATAATTCTTTTTATCATGAAATGTCAATAACAGACAATTCGGGGCGGTTGAAAATTCTTGGAATGAAAATCATTCTGAGTGGTTTTGCAAGTCCACGGCTTATAATGTGGGTGCAGACACCGTATTCGTACTTTCCTGTGGTATAGTTTGGAAAAAGTCCTTGGTCAGGGGCATAAAGACCCTGTTCAAGAATAAATGGAATCCGCCACTGACCGCCGTGAGCATGACCGGACAGAATAAGGTCAAATTTTTTTAAGTCTGGATTATAAGGTTCAAACTGTTCAGGTTGATGTAAAAGTAAAATATTATAATAATCTGGATTTAGTTCATATTCCTGAATAAAATTATGATAATCAATAATACCATATACACGTATTTTCTGATTATTTATATCAAATTCAGTAAAATCACCGTTCAGAACGGGTATATCAAGTTTTCTGACTTCCTCAAAAAATTCTTCTTCATCTTCACGCATTTCTTCGTGGTTACCTGCTGTATATGCACAAGGATATTCTTCGGCAACCATTTTCATAAGTCTGAGCGAATATTCAGTACCGCTCCAGCCGTCGATAACGTCACCGCCGAAAAGTACCAAATCGGGCTGTGATTTCTTTATATTTTTAAATATTCCCGACTGGTCTTTACCGCCGAAAAAGCAGTTGTGTAAATCTGAAATAAAGACTATTTTCAGATTGCTTATCTTTTCTGACTTAACGCTGTAATTTACAGGTTTAAGTGCAAATCCCCACGCATAAAGCAGTATGATAATTAAAAGCACAATGGCAGATATCCGTAGTTTCTTCATTAGTTTCCTCTCTCGGAAATGATGTCAATCATCTCTCCGACATTCTTCATACCTGAAACTTCACGCATTTTGAAACGCATACCAAATTCTTCCTCAACCGCACCAATGAGGTTGATATGTTCGATACTGTCCCAGTCGTCAATATCGTTGGCGGTAGTTTTTTCGGTGATAACGATTGAATCGTCATCAAAAATATCTCTGAAAACCTCTGTAAGTCTTTTAATTATTTCGTTCTTATTCATGACTGAACTCCTTTTCATTTACTTTGATTACATGATTTTTGTTGGTGTATGATGTTATATCAAGACTCCACACGGAATCGCCGTTTTCGTCTTTACTTTCGGGTTTGAATCCGAACGAGCCGAAAAGTTCCGAAACCATATTATTTTTAGGTGTCCTGTAATAATAACCCATGATTTTGTCAATTCCACGCTCACGGCACTTTTTTACAAGTTCGTCAAGCATTGCAAGCTCCATGTCCCTTTTGAGAACACGACAGCTCATAAGCCACAGTTCTATATGAAGCGTTGTGTTTTCGCAACGTCCGATTACAACCGAAACAACACCGTTGTCACCGAACTTATCGGAAAGCTGTCCGCAAAGCCTTATGTGGTCGGGACTTTTGGCGACTTCTTCCATTTCACTTTCCGAATAACGCCGTGTAGTGACGTTGAACTGGTTGCTTTTGTTTGTAAGCTGAGTGATTCTCTGTAAGTAGACGGGAAGAAAATCGGTTATACCCGCATTCATGTCAAGACTTAAAAGATAGTCTGTATAGTTCGTGAAACTTTTTTGCTGTGCGGTTCTTTTAGCGTTTGCGGCATACATTTCACTGCGGTGCAGGTCGTCTTTAGAAACCGATGTTATCTCAAAGAAACCGCTTCTTGAAAGCTGATACATAGCGTCACTCACGGAAGTAAGGTTCACAACGGGAACATTCTGAAGCTGTGCCTCAACTATCGCACATTCGGCAGGATTGTCGTCTACAAAAACAAAGCTTTCGGCAAGCAGACCGATTTCATTAGCAGACTGTTCAATATTACGGTCTTTACTGTCCCAGTTGGCTTTTATTGAAACGAAGTCGTCGGGGCTGAGTACACCGCTCGGGTGATTAAGTCCGAGCAGGGCATTTTCCTCGTCGTTTTTGGAGCAGACGGCAAGCAGTACTCCGTAATTTTTATAGCCTTTAAGAAAAGTCTGAAATTCGCTGAAAGATTGTCCCACAGCGGTTTCAACACCTATTTCAATGCCCTCCTGACCGTCGTCGCCGATTACACCGCCCCAAAGTGTGTTGTCAAGGTCGAGGTCAATGACTTTCTGATTTTTACCGTAAACTGATTTGATTATGCACGCTACACTGTACGCCAAATCAGGAATTACTTCCGCACGTAAAGCATATTTGTATAAAAACCATGCGTCAGTGTCGTGCCATTTCGTCAGACCGACAACGGAAGAAAGATAATTTATGTCGTTTATATAGAAACCGTTGTTATTGCGTGCATAGTCCGAAAACAGCACATTCATGCGGTTTATGAAAGCACCTGCACCTGAATATCCCCAGCCGTCGTAATTTCCTGAGTGACGGAATAACGGCAGTTCAAAGTTGTTCTGAATAATCGGACATGAGAATTTTTTAACGAGATTAATCCACATCTGCTTGAAATACTCAAACTGTCCATCAAGTCGTTCCTGAATCTGTTCGGGATTTTCTGAAGGACTTTCGGGGAGCATTGTAAGATTGCGTGATGTGGTATGTATATAGATTATGTCGGGAGCGAAACTGTCGAGTTCAGGAGAACCGAAAACAGCGTCTTCATAAAATTTGTTGTATTCGGACTGGTAGAACTCTGGTTCTATACCGAAATTCAGCAGGAAAAGTTCCATAGCCGAAACAACGTCGTCTGTTGTCGAACCGCCAAGCACGGCGATTTTCTTTTTTATACGGACAGAGCCGTCAGCAAGAAGCTGCTTTTTGATTGCACGCCTTTTTCTGAGAATGGTTTTTGCATCAAACGGGAAAATAAGTTCTTTCATGAGAAAGCCTCCTTATTTATAAAGATTTGCGGAAAGATGTTCACGGTTTACGCCGACTGCCGAGTATGTAC
>CAMWVV010000108.1 GCA_947177755.1 uncultured Ruminococcus sp.
ATATATTCCAGAAATGATATAATTGTTTTATTATAATACGAAAGAAGTGATTATATGAATATTAAAGAGATAATTTTAAATAAAATTTCCGAAATACAGCAGAAAGAAAATGTGACAATACTTCATGCCATTGAGTCGGGAAGTCGTGCATGGGGCTTTGCCTCTCCCGACAGTGACTATGATGTAAGATTCATATATGTACGGAATAAAAATTATTATCTGCGTCTTGAAAAAGTGCGTGACGTTATCGAATGGGAACTAAATGATATATATGATATAAACGGCTGGGATATTTCAAAGACCCTCCGTCTGCTTCACAACTCAAATCCGACCGTTTTTGAATGGATTCATTCACCTGTTGTATACAGTTCTCATGATATTATAAAAACTCTTACACCCGAAATTGACAGCTTTTTTTCGTGTAAATCGGGAATATACCACTATATAAGTACAGCAACCTCAACATACAGCAAACATCTTAAAGAAGAATATATAAAACTCAAAAAATATTTCTATGTAATACGTCCGTTGCTTGCGTGCCGTTGGATTCTCGAAAACAAGACACCTCCGCCTGTGCTTTTTCAGGAACTCTTTGAAAGCGTAGCAGACGATAATATAAAACCGATTATTTCGGAACTTGTCCGCATAAAAACGGAAGTTCCCGAAACAGAAAAGGGAAAACACATTCCCGAACTTGATTACTACATAGAAAAAAGTATCACGGAAATAAGAAAATACGCTGATTCCATGAAAGACGACAAAAAACGTGACTGGAAACAGCTTGACGAAATATTCCTGAAATGTATAGAATATCATGAAAAAATATAAAATAACTCCCTGTCGCACGGCAGGGAGTTATTTATGTTAATTAATCAAAGGGTGTTACTATTAAAACTCCGACAGCAAATGAACTTCTGTAAGGAAGATGTGAAACAACTCTAAAAGTCCAGTCATTATCATTGTCGCTCAGACTGTCGGCATTAACAACATATAATGCCGTTTTGTCCAAACTGTATACCTGAAAACTGTCAGACTGGTCACTTACTAATCCGGACAAAAATTCTCCGTTTTCATAGTTTGTATATACTTTTCCGTCGGGAGAAGTCAGCTCTATTGAAAAGTTGCCAGTTTCGTTAGTTATGACAGCAAATCTATTATGAATGTCCGTTTTGTCAAGTACATAATCTTTTGACGTTCCGTTTGCGTCCACAACTCCTACTACCGTAATTACTTCACTTTTTTCCTTAGCCAGTAACTGTACTTCCATGATTTCGGGAAGATTAAGTGCCTCTATATCATGCACCATTTTCAGTGCGTTTTCTGTCGAACATTCTTCAAGTCCGATTTCTATAATCTGCCTGTATGGTTGTTTTTCGGTTGAAATGTAATGGGTATTATCGTTCTGAGAGAAAGTTTTAATGTTGTCTATGCCTTTGAAGTCGTCAATAGTCCACACACGTTCAGGAACACTGTACTGGTGTTTGATAACCACTCTAATATTAGAACCATCAAAATTGCCGTCCTCTGTAACCGGACATGGAATAAACTCGTCTATCACAACAGGATTTTTTACTGGATATTCTTCTGACTGATTTTCCGATTTATTTTCTTCTTCAATACTGTTTACATATTCTTCCCATTCTTCCGGAGTCATCGGCAATCCGCCTGTTCCGTACTTACGCACTTCGACTTTCATTACCTCTGGCAGATTCAGAGCCTCTATATCATGCACCATTTTCAGTACGTTTTCTACAGAACATTCTTCAAGTCCGATTTTTATAATCTGCCTGTAAGGCGGTACTACAGATGAAGTAGGATTATAATTATCACTTTGACAGAATGACTTTATATTGTCTATACCCTTAAAGTCGTCAACAGTCCATACACGGTCAGAAACGCTGTACTGATGCTTGATAACAACTCTTATTCCGCCTGTATCAAAAAAATCCTTATCAGTGGCAGTACATGGTGTAAACTCGTCAATCACGTCTGGATTGCTGACAGGATATCCTATGTTGTCTTTATATCTGCTGTTATAACTGCGTAATTCATTCTTCATTATGCAAAGGTCAAAAACGTCAAGTACGCCGTCTTGATTAAAGTCGACCGCCTGCCAGTTGTTCAGAGTGACATCACTTCCTGTAATCCACTTCTGAAATATCAGAACGTCTGCAATAGTAAATTTACCGTCTGAGTTAACATCTCCAGATAAATAATTTGCAGAATTTTCAGTTGTATCTGCACTTACGCTGATTCCTGTCATTCCGACAACAGAACAAATCACCGCCGTTAAAGTAACAGCAAGGTTTCTGAATATTTTTTTCATAATATCACCGCCTGAGTTATTATTTGTATTTATTATACACTGTTTTTATCAGAATGTCAAGAATTAAATAAACCTAATTCATACTTCTGATTAAGTATACGCATAACGCTTTCGTCTATTCTTGATTCTGAAATTTCACCGCTGTTTACTGCATTACATACGGCATTTACCGCTGACTGCAAATCTTCGGGCATTAAAATAATATCAATTCCTGCTTTTACCGACATAACCGCTGCGTCACCCGAAGAATAAACCGTTGAAATAGTGTTCATCTGCTGTGCGTCGGTAATTGCTATACCGTTAAAGCCGAGTTCATTACGGAGATATTCCGTAACGGCAGTATATGAAAGGTCGGCAGGGAGATTGTCGTCGAATCCCGTAACAATCTGATGACTTACCATAACAAAGTCAGCACCTGCATTTATTCCGCTTCTGAAAGGTACAAACTCACTTTCACGGAGCTGGTCAACATTTCTGTCAATAATAACAAACGAATCATTGTGAGTGTTGCCGTCCTCTGCACCTAATCCCGGGAAATGTTTAAGAGTTGCACACACACCTGCGTCCTGAAGTCCGACAGCGACACTTGTCGCCATATTTGCGACAACATACGGATTACTGCTGAAAATACGGCTTCCGAGTTCGTTATATATATTTATATTAACGTCGGCAACAGGGGCAAAGTCAAGATTGAATCCGAGATTATGCAAGTCCGAACCGATAGTATAACCGATATTATAAGCCGTACCTGCATCGTTGCTTTCGCCGTAATACTCCATATTTGAAAACGCCGTTGTACCAAGTTTCTGAGCCACACGGGCAACTGTTCCGCCCTCTTCGTCAACAGCCGTAAACAGTCCGACACCGCCTGATTCCTTTGCATACTGCTGAGCATTTGAAAGCATATCCCTTGTCTGCGGAACAGAAACGAGATTATCTGCAAAATATATAATTCCGCCCACGGGATAATTTTCCAGAGCGTTTTTTGTTGTTTCACCCGAAGCCGTTGTAGGATAAACTCCTGTAAGCTGTTCGGGCTTAACCATAAACATCTGATAAACCTTTTCTTCAAGTGTCATCTGTTCAAGAAGTGCCTGCGGATTATCGGGTTTTGTTTCGGGTGGCGGAGCGGTTGTCACGGTTGTTGTTGTGGCAAATGCTGTTGTAATTACAGTAGCTATTGTGGTAGTTGCTGACGACGGAACAGTTGCAGTTGTTTTTGCGGTATTCGCTTTTGTACTTACGTTCGGATTTACAGGGACAGAATGAGTAGTCCCCTTTGTTTCTGTCCTGTTATTTTTCGCAGTAGTAACACCAACAACATGACCTGTTGTAGACTGTTCTGTTGTTGCCGTTTCGGAATTTTCTCCTGTGGTTGTCACTGAAATATGTTGACTTTCCGAAACGTAAGATGTTGTCACCGCAGTTCCTGCAACATATCTGCTGACAGCTGAAGTGCTTGTCTGAGTGCTGGCTTCTGACGGCTGAGTATCTGTCTGGGTTGTGTTCTGCTGTTCGTTCATGACAGGAATGTCCTGCATATTATTTACAATATGTCCACAGCCTGTAAGAAAAACGCACGCACCGAGAACAGCAATAATACTTTTTCTTAAATTTTTCATGTTATCTCCTTCAGAAAAACTTTCCGTTAAAAAATTATCTGTTATCTACACTTTCGGGGTAAAGGTCATGATGTGAAAGTCTTTCCCATGCGAGCCTTTCCCATTTTGTATCGGGTCTGCCGTAATTGCAGTAAGGGTCAATGGATATTCCGCCACGTGGCATGAACTTGCCCCATACCTCAATATATTTCGGATTCATAAGATTAATCAGGTCGTTCATGATTATATTCACGCAGTCTTCATGAAAGTCACCATGATTGCGGAAACTGAAAAGATAGAGTTTAAGCGACTTGCTTTCAACCATTTTTCTGTCAGGAATATATGATATATAGATTGTCGCAAAATCGGGCTGTCCTGTAATCGGGCAAAGGCTTGTGAACTCAGGACAGTTGAACTTTACAAAATAATCACGGTCGGGGTGTTTGTTGTCGAAAGTTTCGAGTACTTCGGGAGCGTAGTCTGTAGCGTATTTTGTGTTTTTGCTTCCGAGATTCTGTAAATCCTCGTCATTACGTGTGTTGTCCTTTTTGATTTCCTCACCGAGAAATTCGGAAGTGCCTGCTTTAATTTCGTCTATCACCTCCTCAAACATTTTTTTCATTTCGTCATGAAAATTCATATCCATAATAATATCCTCCATATTTCTAATGCAGTATTGCATTTATTTTTACCTTGCACCGTCCATATACGCACCATATGCCTGACTTTCTATTTCTTCTGCTGTAATACTCCCGAACTCTTCAATCGTCCTGCAAAGTCTTCTGTCATACAACAAACAGCAGATATAATTTCCACAATCATCTTCATAAAAGTCAGCATTTATATGCACTTTCCAGTTTATATCTTTTGGTCTGACATACACAATATATCTGTGTTTTCCAAAAGATTCTCCAGTAACTCCGAACGTGATTATATTTTCCTTTTTTACAGTGACATAATTTCTGTACATATATTTATCCTGTTTAATTATTTTATGTTATTATTCTTTCTAAAACCAGTTACAACAAGTAATAAACCGAATATACAACTTATTATACCTGATATTATCATTATAGTTTCACGCATACTATTTACTTCCTTAATTAATTTTCCTGTACATTTAGGAACAGTCTCAATATAGTCATAAATAATAAAATTTATTTCATAAGAGGGTCTGCAACGCCGTTAGCTTCAAATGCTGATATTCTGTCACGGCAAGTACCGCACACTCCGCAAGGCTTGTCACCGCCCTCATAACAGCTCCATGTCATCTCATATGGTACACCCAGTTCAAGACCTTTTTTCACAACGTCTGCTTTTGTGAGATTTACGAACGGTGCAATAATTTCAAGCTGTTTACCGCTTCCAAGGTATATAGCACGGTTCATAGCGTCGTTGAAATCAGACGAACAGTCAGGGTAAGCGTTTCCAGCTGCGTCGTCGCTGTGTGCGCCGTAATAAATCACAGAGCAGTTGTTTGAAAGTGCGATACTTGCGGCAGACGAAAGAAAAAGCCCGTTTCTGAACGGTACATATGTGGAAACAGGTTTACCGTCAGTTTTTTCAAGCTGTTCCGCATAGGTTTCCTGCGGTATATCGTCCTTTGAACCTGAAAGAAGCGAACAGTCCGAATCCGCAAATATCAAAGCAAGGTCAAGTGTTTTAAGCTTTACGCCGTAGTATTCCGCAATTTTTTCCGAGCATTTAATTTCTTTGTCGTGTTTCTGTCCGTAGTATACAGACAGTGCAATAACATTTTCTGCTCCGTACTTGTCAATTGCCATTGCAAGACAGGTTGAGCTGTCAACTCCTCCGCTGAAAAGTACAAGTGATTTCATAAAAAATTTCCTCCCTTTAGTTCCTCATTTGATTTGTCAGTCCAGCAGTTCTTGTAAATCCCTCTGATTCTTGAAAGCACCGCAGTAAGTTCTTGTTTCGGTTTTTGACGATGCATTTCTGATTCCTCTTGCGGTCATACAGCTATGTGAACCCATTATTTTTACGCCCACGTCCGCCGAGCCTGTAGCCTCTGAAATAATTTCGGCAATGTCACGCCCCAGACGTTCCTGTAACTGTAGTCTTTTTGCTGCCATATCGCATATACGTGCAATCTTGCTCAGACCAAGCACACGTCCCTGAGGAATATATGCAACATTTACGGTCATATCGTACATCAAAGCCATATGATGCTCACAGTAACTGAAAACCGTTATATCTTTCATGACAACTGCCGTCTGTGTGCCGTCTGCGGATTCTTCAAAGGTTTTCCCGAACATTTCGGCAATTTCGTGATTTGTGTATGAAATACCCTCAAAAACTTCCTCAAACATTCCCGCCACTCTTTTAGGAGTTTCCTTTAGTCCCTCACGGTCGGGGTCTTCACCGATAGCCTCCAGCAGTCCCCTTATATGATACTCTATTGCTTTTTTATCCATAAAAATTATACTCCCTTCTCATTCGGATTCCATATAAACTTATGCAGCTGTAATTGCAGACGGACTTTATTAAGATGCTTAAGTTTCATAAATTCCACTATTCCGTCCGGATTGATTTTACCGAAAACCGGACTTATATAAACAAGGCACTTTTCAGTAAGCGAGAATTTTTTTATTATCTCGTCGGCTTTTTTGAGGTCAACAAGATTTCCGACAACAAATTTAACAACATCATTTTCAGAAAGATAATTATAATTTTCTGTAATCATAAAATTCTCCATATCACTGGACGGCAGTTTATAATCAAGTGTGAAATTCGGTCTGTAACTGCTCTGACTTAATTTTTTTATGGAAATACTTCCGTTCGTCTCTATCTCAACATTACATTCATTCTTCATGAGCTTTTCAATGAGAATTTCTATATTTTCCTGCAAAAGCGGTTCACCGCCAGTAAGTGTAACATTTGTCACACCCTCTTCATTAATATAATTCAAAATATCGTCCGCATTAAGCATTTCAGCGGAACAGTCATCAGAATTTGCCCACTTTGTATCGCAGTAGGAACAGCTTAAATTGCACTTTCTGAAACGTATGAAAACAGCAAGTTCGCCTGCACGCCTGCCCTCGCCGTTTATACTGACAAATTTTTCTGCAACAGGATAAAACATCTATTTATCCTCCGTATAGACAGCACAGTTTTCTGGTGTTTCATAAACTGTCACATCTGCGATTCTGAAGCCCTTTTCAGAAAATTTTCTGTAGAAATAATATGCAAAATTTTCAGCAGTCGGTCTGAAATCCACCTCAATAAGACGGAATTTTTCTTCATTGAGGGCCTTAACGGTTGACGGTTTAAGCGTATTTTTTTCATAAATAAGTGAATGGTCGAAACTGTCGGCAGCATCACGGACTTCATGTTTCAAATCTCCGAAATCAACAAGCATACCCCTTTTTGTACCTGATAACTGCAAACTTTCGCCCTCTGTCCTTACTTCAATTGTCCAGCGGTGACCGTGAATATTGGCACACTTTCCCTCATATCCAGCAAGAAAATGTGCCGAATCAAATGAAGCCGAAGTTTTAAGATAATACATCTATCATTCCTCTTTTCAGAAAAATGCAGTCAGAAAAATTTCCCGACTGCATTATAATTTTAAATCAGTTAAGTTTAAACATATAATGCCCGTAGTTTTGTTTTAAGACAGGATGGTGCAAACGAACTGTCTGTTAAGATTATACCATATATCCTTAATAAAGTCAATACAGACTGAAAATTATCTTGTCGGCTGTTCTGACGGTTTTCCGTCCGCCTTATAAAGACATTTAAGTATAATCGGAGTTGCCACGGACGAAACAATAATAAGCAGAATTACACAGGCAAAGTATTTTGAATCAAGCATACCGACGGAAAGACCTTTCTGTGCAACGATAAGAGCCACTTCGCCTCTTGTCATCATTCCCACACCGACTTTAAGACTGTCCCTTAAATTATATTTCATAATCTTTGCAGTCAGCCCGCAGCCGATAACTTTTGTAAGAAGCGCGACAAGTACAAATCCCAATGAAAACAGTATAAGTTCCTTTGTGAAACCGCCGAGTTCCGTTTTAAGACCGATACTCGCAAAGAAAACAGGACCGAAAATCATGTATGAATTTATGTCAACTTTTCTTGCGATATATTCAGAATCTTTAAGACTGCAAAGAATAAGTCCTGCAACATAAGCACCTGTAATGTCAGCTATTCCGAAAAACTCTTCAGCCGCAAACGCCATGAACATACACATTGCAAGTCCGAGTATGGGGATTCTTCTCTGATGAGGATACTTTTTGTCAATAAGTTTAAATATATAGTAAGTAAGGAATCCCACACCGAAACTGAACACAATGAAAAGACCTGTATTTATAAGTACGTCCGACGGCTTTGAATCGGGATTCTTGAAACCTATAACAAACGTAAGAACTATAATTCCTATAACGTCGTCGATAATGGCACTGCTGAGAATAAGAGTTCCTATACTTTCTTTTATATGACCGAGTTCCTTTAGGGTCTGAACGGTAATTCCGACAGAAGTTGCCGTCATTATAGTGCCGATAAAAACAGCTCTGAAAAAGCTTTCACTGCCGACTGACCCGAATCCGTAAAAACTGCTGTAAAGAACAGTACCGCCCGCAAGCGGAACGAATACGCCCACACAG
>CAMWVV010000109.1 GCA_947177755.1 uncultured Ruminococcus sp.
AAAATTGTCCAAATTCGGCGACGTTTCGATTATGGGAATAGTTGCCGAGCGTTCTATTTTCAATTACTCGTTGTTTTCGGCAACCCGCCTTAACCTGGTTTATAAAATGTCCGAAATTATAGCGGAAGGGGTGTCTTCGTATATCCTGAACGCGCTTCAAAACAAAAATTCGGAGATTAAAAAATTCTGCATATAAAAAAGCCCGCCTTTAAAAGCGAGCTTAAATAAATTTATAGTTCAATAATTTTAATATTTTTTTGTAAAGGAGCAATTATTATGAAATGTAAAATCAAAAAAGCAGTTTCGCTTGTAATGGCAGGAGCTTTGACCGCTGTCGGAATGACTTCCGTGCTGTCGGTTTCGGCGCTTGAAAGAATCGAAGATGCCCCGATAATGACATCATTTCCATACACCATAGAGGGCGAAGACTTGGACGGTGCAGAACTCTGGACTTCAATCTATCAGGACGAAATTCCCGGATATTCAGGCGAAGGTTTCACGTATCTTACAGGAGGTGCATTAAGCTTTACTGTTGCAGTTCCCTCGGACGGAATGTATCAGATTTCCGCAAAGGTTGCACAGATTCTTGACAAGGAAGGCAACGGCAGAATGGAAACCATTGCTGTAAACGGTTCGGAATACAGTAAAAACGTTCCCTATCTGAACGAATGGACTGATTTTGATTTTGGTATTGTACGTCTTAAAGCAGGCATAAATAAAATAGAATTTCTTAACAAATACGGCTATCTCGCTATCGATACGGTTACAGTATCAGGTGCCGAGAAAAAGGACTATTCCCTTGCCACAGACGAACTTTGTGACCCTGATGCTACCCCTGAAACAAAGTCCCTCATGAAGTATCTAAAGAGCGTTTACGGAAAGCATACTATTGCAGGTCAGCAGGAAATATACGGCGGAGGTCACAATAATAATTATGAATGGGAAAATGAATATCTCGAAAAATTAACGGGAAAAGTTCCTGCTATCCGTGGTCTTGACTTCATGAACTATAACCCACTCTACGGCTGGGACGACGGCTCAACGGAGCGTGCTATTGCATGGGTCAAGGAAAGAAACGGTATTCTTACAGCTTCATGGCACATAAACGTCCCTATTGATTTTGATAACTATGAACTCGGCGACGAACTTGACTGGAAAAAATGTACCTATCAGAATTATCAGGCTTCAGGAAGTACATTCAATACAGCTAAAGTACTTGAAGAAGATTCAAAGGAAAGAGCGTATTTTGAAGAAGCAATGAAAATGCTTGCTGAACAGCTACAGAAACTTCAGGACGAAAATGTGCCTATAATTCTCCGTCCTCTTCATGAAGCACAGGGCAATGAAGGCAACTACGGCGACGGTACTTCATGGTTCTGGTGGGGCGACCGTGGTGCAGAAGTTTACAAGGAACTCTGGAAACTCCTTTACACAACCCTTACCGAAAAATATGAACTTCATAACATAATATGGGAGTTTAACAGCTACGATTACGGCAATTCTCACACATGGTATCCAGGGGACGAATATGTTGATATTGTTGCATACGACAAGTACAACGTTGAATACAACAGAGGCGACGGCAACTCCAGCGGTCCTAACCTGCTCGCTATTTCAAGCAAGTTCGACTACCTTTTCAATCTTACAAAAGGTAAGAAAATGGTGGCAATGGCTGAAAATGACACAGTTCCAGCTATGGACAATATGCTGATTGAAGACGCTAACTGGCTCTACTTCTGCCCGTGGTACGACGGCGGAGAGGACGGCGGAACTGCTTTCCTCGGTGAAGCTTATCAGGACCACGAAGAACTTAAAAAGATGTACCAAAGTGAATACTGCATAACTCTTGACGAACTTCCCGAAAATCTTTATTCATTTACAGGTAACGAAGAACCGCCAAAGACTACCACAACCACCACAAAAGTTCCATCAGGCAGTACAACAACAACCACGACAACAACCACGACAGGCGGAACATCAGCTTCCGTTAAGTTCGGCGATGCAGACGAGGACGGAAAAGTGAACATCAATGACGCAGTACTTGTAATGCAGTCAATTGCAAATCCCGACAAATACAAGCTTACCGCACAGGGAAAAATAAATGCAGATGTTGTTGACAACGGAGGCGGTATTACAAATTCAGACGCTCTCGCTATTCAGTATATTGAATCAAAAACCATAAAAGAATCTGACCTGCCTATGACATCGGAAGAACTCGACAAATTAGACAAGTAAAAATTTCAGGCTCTCCGTTACGGCGGAGAGCCTGTTAAAAAAATTTATATGATGGAGGTTTTTTATTATGAAAAACAAACTCATAAGTATCGCCACTTCTATCGCCATGCTTTTCGGCGGATTCGGCATGGCGACCACCCCCGTCAACGTGAATGCCACAGTAGACAACGGCTTCACATCTGAGGAGATTTCCAAATCTCCGCTCAAGCCGACAATCACAGTTGACCTATTAACACTTTCTTATGAAGATGCAAGACGTTATACCGAAATGGGTACGCCTATTGAGGTAAACTTCACCCTCTCAGGCGGTATGGACAAAAAATATTCCACTACAGGTACGCACGTAGACTTTGACAACCGTCTTTCTTATCCCGTCAAAAAAGATGGCTCGCCTGATATAAAAATCGGAAAGGCATTTGAACAGCTCGACTTAATATCAGTCGGAGAATATGTCACAAAATACGGCGACAGCCGTTTTTCGATTATGACGAATTCAAGTAGCGATAACGGATATGACGGCACAATGTATACATTACAGTTCTATCTTCCTGAAGATGTACAACCTGGCGACTTCTATCCTGTTGACATAGTATACATGGACGGAGATATGTTTACAGATATAGCAGACAGCAAAGAGGCACAGCTTGCACAGGCTTATCTCTTCACATGGGGCATTGACAACGGCGGTATTTCCATCGAAGGTTCAGCAGTAACAACAACCGCTACAACCAAAACAACAACACCTATCATCACAACAACTTCTACTGCCACAGCTCCTGCAACTACTACAACAGAAACAGTAGTAACATATGGTGTAAACGGCGTAGATATTTCTATTGAAAGCGTTCCGACAAAAACAGTCTACAACGCAGGCGAAAAACTCGACCTCACGGGCGGTGTCTATAAACTTGACTGGCTCTTCGGTCCTTTCAGTGGTGGCACTGCATTCAGACAAACACAGGAAACACGTTCAATGACTTCAGTCGGAAGAGATGTTGAAATTGATACATCTGAATTTGACAACACCAGAGCAGGAACTTATAAAATTTATATAACCGGTTACTTCGGCGGAAAATCCGGACATTCTGATACTGAATCTTTTGAAGTGGAAGTATTGCCAGAGACAACCACAACTACTGCAATGACTACAGAAGCACCTGAGGTAACTACAACAGAAACATTAGTAACATATGCTGTAAACGGCGTAGATATTTCTATTGAAAGTGTTCCGACAAAAACGGTCTACAACATAGGCGAAAAGCTCGACCTCACGGGAGGTGTCTATAAGTATGACTGGCTCTTCGGTCCTTTCACTGGTGGCACTGCGTTCAAACAAACACAAGAAACATGTTCAATGACTTCAATTGGCAGAGATGTTACAATTGATACATCTGAATTTGATAACACAAAAGCAGGAACTTATAAAATTTATATAACTGCTAACTTATCGTTCAATGAATTTTCTGATACAGAATATTTTGAAGTAACTGTAAAGAATCCTCTTGAATCGGAAAGCGGTGTAACTCTCCCCTACGGTGACGCTGACTGCGACGGAAAAGTAAGCATCAATGACGCAGTACTTGTAATGCAGTCAATTGCAAATCCCGACAAATACAAGCTTACAAACATAGGAAAAATGACAGCCGACGTAGTTGACAAAGGCAATGGAATTACAAATGCAGATGCTCTCGCCATTCAGTATGTTGAATCAAAAACCATAAAAGAGTCTGACCTGCCTATGACATCGGAAGAACTCGAAAAATTAAACCAGTAATTCACAAAAAACTCTCTGTTTACTGATATATAATATCAGTAAAATAAATTGAAATTTATCAGGAGGAGATTTATATGAAACCTATTTCTAAAAAATTAAATAATCTCTTTCGTGTGGCAGGTATTGTTTATGGATTGATTCTGCTTTATGCACTTTTTTTGCGTAGAATGGGTCATGGCAACGCATTAACATACACGGAATATCTGAAATATATGAGCAATTTCATTCCGTTCATGAGCGTATATAATCTGGTCACTGCCCCTTTTATTTCTGATTATGATATTTTAAACTTTTTAATAAACTTTGTAGGAAACATATTACTGTTTATCCCTTGGGGCTTTTTGCTTCCGCTTTATTTCAAAAGCCTCCGTACTTTCAAGCGGTTTATCAGGACAACACTTATATCGGTACTTTTGATTGAATCTGTTCAGCTTTTTACTATGCTGGGTAGCTTTGATATTGAAGATATTCTGCTAAATACAGTCGGCGCTTGTATAGGTTTTTTATTTTGCAAAAAACTTTTCTTTGCAGAGACTCAAACATGATTTTAAAATATGCTCGAAAGCAGTTGAAAAACTACTTTCGGGCATTACTTATATATGAACAGCTCTATTAAAACAGAGAATTTTTTTATTATTCGTCATTGTCGTCATAAAAAACGTTGTATATCACGGCTCTGTGACTGTAAGTACTCAGCACTATTCCGATAACTGCATACATACTTACCATTGCCGTACCGCCTGCACTCATAAACGGAAGCGGTACACCGATAACAGGTGCAGCTTTCAGAACCATTCCTATATTCATAACACAATGTGCGAAAATCATTCCGAATGAACCGATACATATGAATTTTCCGAGGCTGTCCCTTGTTATATGGCTGTTTGCAAATATTTTCAGACATATATATGCAAGAATTATTAGAATACCGACAGAACCGACAAAACCGAAAACCTGTCCTGCATAGGTAAAAATAAAATCGTTGTGTATTTCGGGAACATATATATATTCCTTTGCCTCTGCAAAAAGACCTTTTCCGAAAACTCCGCCCGATTTAAGAGCGGAAAGTCCTAAATCCTGCTGATATTCGATATAGTCGGGGTCTGTTCCGGGGTGAAAAAGAATCAGTATTCTTTTTTTATGAAAATCACTGAGGGCAAAAAACCACATTGCCGCTATTCCCGCCGCAGTCACAAAAGGTGCGATAACAACGTATTTCCACGAAATTTTGGCGGAGCATATCATAAATGCAAACATAGCCACAAAAACAATGGCTGTCCCGTAGTCACCTTGCAGACCGACTATTCCTATCGGTATAAGACCATGAATACAAAGCAGAATCATATGAAAAGGTTTATTCATATCTTCCTCATCACGTGAAAGATGATATGAAAAAGTGAGTATAAATACGATTTTCAGAATTTCCGACGGCTGAAACTGAAATGAACCTAATTTCAGCCACGCTTTATCGTCCGCACCTTCTCTCTGGTATCCGAGAGAAGTAAAAGTCAGTGCAACCAGTGCAAGTGCTATCGGGGTGTATATAAACCATAGCTTCACAAGTTTTCTGTAGTCCACGAATGAAAGAAGTATTGCCACACCGATTCCCAGAATCATTGAAAAAAGCTGTGTCTGCCAATAACTGTCCCCTACTCCTTCACCGCTGCTTATACCGCTTTTACTTATTGAATAAATCAGCAGAGTGCTTATAACCGAACAAATCATGACGGCAATAAGCAGACCTATATCAACACTATGCTTATTTCCCGACAAATTTTTAAAAGCAGATTTCATTTTGTTCTCCTTATCTTTAATCTTTTCAAATTTTATGCCGTTCTAATTTCTGTCAAGGGTTCTGTACTGAACAGCCGCCGAAATATGTCTTTTATTTATATATTCATTCCCCTCAAGGTCTGCAATTGTTCTTGCAACTTTAAGAATCTTACTGTGTACTCTTCCGCTGAAATGCAGTTTTTCAAACACATTCTTCAGAAATCTGTCAGATTCATCATCAACAGGACAATATGTCTGTATAAGGTCGGGAGTAATAAGAGCATTGCATTTTATCGAAGTATTCCTGAAACGCTCCTTTTGTATCTCTCTTGCCGCCACAACCCTTTTTCTTATGTCTGCTGAAGATTCCTCACGGACTTTTGAAGTAAGGTCATCATATTCCAGCGGAGCTACATCAACGTGTAAATCAAAGCGTTCCATAAGAGGTCCTGAAAGTCTTGAATTATAGGCTTCTATCTTTCTTGACGAACATTTACACCTGACAGTAGGGTGACCGTAATATCCGCACGGACAAGGATTCATAGCACCTATAAGCATAAATTCACACGGATATGAACAGGTTCCGCTTACACGGGAAATTGTAATTTTCCCGTCCTCAAGAGGCTGTCTGAGAACTTCAAGCGTTTTTCTGCTGAACTCGGCTATTTCGTCAAGAAACAACACGCCGTTGTGAGCCATGGAAATTTCCCCCGGCTGAGGAACAGAACCACCGCCGACAAGACCTATTTCAGAAGCCGTATGATGCGGAGAGCGGAAAGGTCTTTTTGTTATTATTGGCGTTTTCTCCGTAACTAATCCCATGACCGAATGAATTTTTGTAGTTTCAAGTGCCTCTTCAAAAGTAAGAGGAGGAAGAATTGACGGCATTCTCTGGGCAAGCATACTCTTGCCACAGCCCGGCGTGCCTATAAGCATTACATTATGACCGCCTGCCGCTGCAATTTCCAGTGCTTTCTTAGCCGACTGCTGACCTTTTACGTCCGAAAAGTCAAGATGTTCATTATATGAAGTTTCGGGCGGTATGTACCTTTTACACGGTGAAAGAAGTTTCTGACTGCGGAAGTGAAGTATAAGCTCTTCGGCATTCCTTACACCATATACTTTTATACCGTCAATAACAGATGCTTCAAGTACATTCTCATATGGTACAAATATTGAATCAATATCCTTTTCTCTGGCAAGCATTACCATAGACAAAACACCGTTTATACGTCTTATGTCGCCGTTAAGGGAAATTTCCCCTATGAATGCACAGTTATCGGGCGATACGTCTATAAGATGCCGTGCGTACAGCATAGCCATGAAAATCGCCATATCATGCACTGAACCGCTTTTCTTTGTATTGGCAGGGGCGAGGTTTATCATTACAGACGAAACAGGAAAATCTATACTGCACGCCCTCAGTGCCGCACGTATACGCTCACGGCTTTCCCTTACAGCAGCGTCGGGCAGTCCGACAATATCAAAACTCGGACTTCCTCTGCTTATATCAATTTCCACATCAACAGGAAAAGCGTTTATTCCAATAATACCAAAACTTCCGACTTTGGCAAACAAAAAAATTCCCCCTTTATTTCAGACTTTACTATATTATAACACCTTTCGGCAAAAATGTAAATATATATCAAAAAATCTGCCGTACATATTGTACAACAGATTTTTTGCATTATTTAATTGTTTTTCACAAATTCGGCAAAATCTATATTTTGTCCTGCGGAGATTTTCGCATAGTATCTTAAAATATAAGTGGAATCGACCGCATCTATAAAACCGTCGCCGTTTACGTCAGCGGCTTTCTTCTGTTCGTCGGATAATGTGGATTCTCCGCCTGTTGCAAGATGTGCATATTCAATGCTTACAGCCGTTGCGTCTACTGAATCTATAAAATTGTCGCCGTTAATATCTCCTGATTCAAATTCAATGACAGGCGGTTCTTCAATAGCTACAAAATTAAGTTTATATTTTTTAGCGTATGCCTGTGCCGTTGAATTTTCATAACCGTATATAGTTGCTCCGTCGTTTATAGTTTGGTGGTCATTTAATAGTGAGCGTTCATCATTATCAACTGCACATTCAGGATTTAAGATAGTTATTTTTGTTAAACCTGAATAGTCAAATGCAGCATTACCAATACTTGTGACACTTTCAGGAATTATTATTTCCTTTAAATTCCTACAGGAACAAAATGCAAATTCATCAATTTTTGTAACATTATTTGACATTGTAACTGATGTCAAATTTGTACAACCCCAAAAAGCCCAGCTTCTAATAATTGTAACACTATCAGGAATGGTTATTGATGTTATTTCTTTGCTAGCAAAGGCACTTGTTCCGATTGACGTTATACCATCTGCAATAATAACATTTTTAACTGAATTTGATGTAAAAGTCCACGGTGGAAAATCTCCATAGCTCATCTCACCTGTACCGCTGATTATAAGCGTGCCTTCATCGTCAAGCGTATAGGTCGCATTGTCTCCGCAAGTTCCTGATTTTATTATTTCCGCACTTGCTTTTATGGAAATATCGGAAATAAATCCATTCTCAGAAAGTACGCCGTTTCCTGCCATACAAAGCGATACCGCCATTATACCTGCCATTATCTTATTCAGTTTTTTCATAAAATTCTCCTTACAAAACACATTTGTGAAGATTATACAAAAAAAAAAAAAAAAAATGTAAAAATTAAAAAAAAATTTTTTTAAATTTAAAAAAAAAAAAGGACCAAATATGAA
>CAMWVV010000110.1 GCA_947177755.1 uncultured Ruminococcus sp.
TCATAGCCCTTAGCTTTAAGGAACGTGTAAGCCATACCGCCGCCGATAATGAGTGTATCGCACTTTTCAAGGAGATTTGAAATAACGTTGAGTTTGTCTGCAACCTTTGCACCGCCGAGAATTGCTACAAAAGGTCTCTCGGGAACTTCAACGGCATTTCCGAGATACTGGATTTCTTTCTGCATAAGATAGCCTACAGCAGTTTCCTTTACAAACTTTGTAACACCTGCTGTTGAAGCGTGCGCACGGTGTGCAGAACCGAAAGCGTCCATAACGAAAACTTCGCCGTCAACGAGGTCTGCGAGTTCCTTTGAGAAATCTTCACCGTTCTTTGTTTCTTCTGCACCACGGAATCTTGTGTTTTCAAGTACAACGATTTCGCCGTTGTTCATTTCAGCTACAGCTTTCTTGGCGTTGTCGCCTACTACTGTATCATCAGCAGCGAAAACGACCTTTGTGTTTACGAGTTCGCCAAGTCTTGCAGCAGCGGGAGCGAGTGAGAACTTAGCTTCCGGACCGTTCTTCGGCTTGCCGAGGTGTGAACAGAGAACAACCTTAGCACCGTTTTCAACAAGCTTGTTGATAGTGGGGAGAGCTGCCTGAATCCTGTTGTCGTTAGTGATAACACCGTCCTTAAGCGGTACGTTGAAATCTACTCTTACGAGTACTTTTCTGCCTGTTACTTCAATGTCTTCTACAGTAACTTTGTTTAATCCTGCCATTGGTATGACATCCTTTCGTTATAATATATACATATAGACAGCTGTTATTTAATTAACAACCTGCATTACTATTGTACACCATTCTTACAGATTTTTCAAGTACTTCTGTGAATTTTTTCATGAATTTTCAGTAAATTTTTTAAGGGATAATATTTTACATCAGTTTCTTGACATTGCAACAAGTATGTGATAAAATTATTAAGGAAAAGGACGTGATATACAATGAAGATAATACTTGCATCTGCTTCACCGAGACGGCGTGAACTTATGAAACTTGTTACAGAGGATTTTACAGCAGTTTCAACGGACGTTGACGAAACACTTCCGCAGAATATAAAGCCGTTTAAGGCATCTGAATATCTTGCGGAAATAAAGACACTGCCCGCAATTGAAAAATTTCCAGACAATATTATAATAGGCTGTGATACAACAGTAATAGTTGACGACAGGATTTTAGGAAAACCAAAAGACAGTGACGAGTGCCGTGAATATCTTGAAATGCTTTCGGGCAGGTCACATAAAGTAGTTACTTCCTGCATGATAGCGGATAAACGGAGCAGGCGTGTGTTTTCGGAGGTGACGGAAGTAACTTTCAGAAAACTTTCCTCAGATGATATTGAATGGTATATTTCCACGGACGAACCGTTCGACAAGGCAGGCGGTTACGGAATACAAGGCAAAGGTTCTCTGCTTATAGAGAAAGTCAACGGCGACTATTTCAACGTTGTCGGACTTCCCGTTTCACGTCTCAATCAGGAATTACAAAAATTTATCAAGGAGAAAAATATGAATACAACAGCTTTTCACAATGCGGACATTCTTATTCCTAAAAATGAAGATATGCACAGATGGTCAGTCATTGCGTGCGACCAGTACACAAGTGAGCCGGAATACTGGGACGAGGTTTATAAAACAGTCGGTAACGCTCCGTCGTCACTTAACCTTATACTTCCCGAAATTTATCTTGAGAATGACAATGTTTCCGAAAGAATCGGTAATATCCATACAGCTATGGACAAGTACGTTTCAGACGGCGTTTTTGAGGAATATAAAAATGCAATGGTATACGTTAAAAGAATACAGAGAAACGGTGTTCTTCGTCAGGGAATCGTGGGAGCGATAGACCTTGAAAAGTACGATTTTTCAAAGGGCAGTACTTCGGAAGTGCGTGCGACGGAAGCCACCGTTATAGAGAGAATCCCTCCACGTATTAAAGTACGTCAGGGTGCGTGCCTCGAACTTCCGCATATCATGATTCTGATTGACGACCCTGAAAATACAGTCATTGAACCCCTCGCAGAACAGGATATGAAAAAGTTATATGATTTTGAACTTATGCAGAACGGCGGAAGTATAAAAGGCTATCTTGTCGACAGCAACACACAGGAAAAAATAGATTGCGCACTTTGTGAACTTGCCGACCCCGAAAAGTTCCGTAAGAAATATAACCTTGAGAATACCCCCGTACTTCTCTATGCTATGGGCGACGGAAACCATTCGCTTGCAACCGCCAAGGAGTTTTATGAACAGCTGAAAAAGGCAAACCCCGAGCAAGATTTTTCAGGACACCCTGCAAGATATGCACTTGCCGAGATTGTCAACCTGCACAGTGACGCTCTTAAATTTGAAGCTATTCACAGACTTGTCTGTGATGTAGACTGCGAAAAGCTTATTTCAGAACTTACAGAAGCTCTTGAACTTTCGGAAAATGCGGAATCAGACCAGTATGTAATAATTTCCTGTAACGGTACAGAAAAGAAATTGTATATAAATAAAAAGTCATCAAACTTGTCGGTGGGTTCACTCCAGAACTTCCTTGACGGATATATAAAAGCAAACGGCGGTAAGATTGACTACATTCACGGCACTGACACCGTTAAGAGCCTTGCCGAAAAGCACAGCGGCATTGCGTTTATACTGCCCGACATGAACAAATCACAGCTTTTCCCGACTGTTATCAAAGACGGTGCATTGCCAAGAAAAACTTTCTCAATGGGACACGCTGAAGATAAGCGTTTTTATATTGAGGCAAGAAAAATCACAGATTCAATTATATAAAAGACTGTCGGCTTAAGACGAATATGCATATAGAAGTAATGCCCAAAAGTAGTTTTTCAACTGCTTTCGGGCTTATTTTAATTATTTGTTTATTCGTATAAATCAAAATTTATGTTTATATTATAGTAAACAGCTTGCCCATACAGTAATAAGTGCATCATATATGCCATGTGCGAAAATTAATGACAAAGTGGAACAGTTCTTTATTTTCATTTTGAGCAAACAAAATAATATACCCAAAAATCCAGTTATGATAATTTGACTGATACCGCCAACAAAAACATGAAACAATCCAAATAATAACGAAGAAACTATAACTGCAATGTCGTCTGTTCCGAATACTCTTTTTAATTTTGTAAATATGAATCCACGAAATACAAATTCTTCAACAAAACCAACTGCAATTATACCATACACAAATTCATAAGTAAACTGCCATAAGAAATTATATCTTTTTCCATTGTCTACATATGCTCCAAATCCCAGCAAATGCGGAACCAATGTAAACACCAATGACATTGCTATACCTAAAGCGACTCCTATCAATATCTGTCTGAATATGTGTTCTTTGCGAAATCCATACTCCAATAATTTATCTTTATCATGAAACATAATTGCGATAGGTATCACTGCAATCATCAAATATACAACAATAGCCAGTACCATTCTAAGCGATAACGGCAAGTATGAAAGTATATACCCATAATAATTTACTAAAAAACAAATGAGCATTGTACCAAAAAAACCTATAGTCAAACCGATTAATTCTTTTTTTCTGCTCATAAATCAGCAACCTTTCATTAAATTCCGATTTATTTTACTAATATTATACATCAAAAAAACTGTTATGTCAATAGAAACGCCATAGTATTTTGGACTTATAATCAAAAATACTATGGCTAAAAAATTCTATATGAGTATTGCTCTTATGGTCGACGGTTTTTGTTTAATAAATCATATTGTCTTTTGATACGTTCCTTTGCCTGACAACGAAATTCAGGCGGTTCAAGAATTTCAATGACAGGACCAAAACTGAGCAGGCGTATAAGCAGTTCTGTTTCTTCCTGATAGTCATACCATATTTTTACAATACATTTTTCGTCCTCTGAATCCGACAATGTGCATTTTTCGTAAGGTGCGAACTCCATAAAAAAACGTTCTTTTGCGTTTCGTTCTTCCGTTACACATATGGTAACGGGATTTATACATTTTCTTTTTCGGAAATATTCGTCCGTTGAAATATCCTTTTCATAGTTTTCATTGGTATTTTCAATCCGTTCGATTCTGCCTATGTTAATAACTCCGCTGTGAAATACTTCACCGTCTTTCAATGAGAAACAAAACAGCCTGAAACGGTCGTTTTTGGCTGAATACTGTATTTTAAGCGGAATATACTTTCCGCTGATTCTTTTATTTCGTCCGCTGATGAAAGTTATTTCAAGTATTTCGTGACTTTTTAAAGCATTTAGAATTTTACGGAAATTTTTCTGATATAGTTCGTCTCTGAAATCATCACCGTCACTGAATCTGTCCGTATATCTGAAATGTTCACTTCTGTAAAACGGCTTTACATTTTCAAGACGTTTTTTCAGTGAAACAAGAGTATCGTTTTCAAGAAACAGCTTTATTTTAGGGTCGTCAAGTTTCGACTTAATCCATTGTTTCTGAATTTCCGTAAGAATCTCGATAGGCTTGTTTTTTATAATCGGCACTAATCCGCCGCTACTGTCTTTTTTAAGAAGTCCCCAGTCAGAACAGTCATTCTGCGGAATAAGTTTCTGAGGAAGAAAAAGGGCAGAATCACGGAAACTTTCCTTTTCAATCATTTTATGTATACTTTTTTCGGTTATATGCGGAAGTTTCAGAATCTCAGACGCAACACGGAAATATGTGCTGTATATTTCGTGAAATATATTCACTGTTCTTCACCTCCGTACATACTGTACATTTTACTTATATCGTTGTAAAAGCGGTCTATTGCATATTTGTTGTCACCTGTTACGGAAATAATTCTGCCTGTAAAACTTTTAACCCACTGCATTACTTCAAATGAATCAAAAGCTTTAACGGTAAGACGGAATAAATTGTCATCAATTTTTTCAAGAACACCGTTTCTTTTTTCACGTTTAAGCCTGTCGATAACAAATTTTTCGCATTTTTCGTCAGCAAAGAAAACAATTACAGTAGTTTCAATTTTTCCCGAACCGAATGAAACACCAAAACAGTAATTTAAGTCGTGAGAAAATTTTTCATATATGCTGTCATATTCGTCACATATATCTCCTGTTCTTACACTTTTTATGAAGTCAAGACGAAAAGAATGAAAACATTTGACAGCTGGAATATATCCGACAATATAACGCCTGCCCGTCTGAACGGACGAAAAAATTTTCATAGGAATTACTTGATTATTATTATTAATTTTATTGTTTTTAGCTTTGAATGAAATTATCGAAATATATTTTTTCTGTTCAATCGCACTTATTATTTCTGGAATAATTATGTCCTCAAGAGTATGTACAATATAATTGTGTTTCATAACAAAGAGGTTGTTTTTCAGACGTGCGGATTCAAGAATACTGTTTCCGACAATTCCGAATTTCTGAGTTTCCGAAAAGAATTTTATTGCATCAGCCAGACCGTCATAATCATGCAGAAATTCGTTTACTCTGTCGGTCGACAAGCGGAAACAGGAAGCTTTCCCCTTTTTTCCGCTAGTAATAATTCCCTCTTTCACATATTCTTTCAGTTTGTTTCTTATAGTCTGCACATCGAATATTTCATTGTAATTTTTATCTATATCTGAGACTATTTCCTTAAGGGTAAGACTTTCGCCGTTATGCAGTACATCAATAATAAAGAAATGAAGTTTTATATCATTGTCCGTAAAACTTTTTGAGCGGTAAGCTTTATAAAGAGGATTTTCGGAAACAGTTCCGCTGTCAACCGTAATTGACACTTTCTGTCCCCTTTCAGAACGGTCGTATTTTACATAATCACCAAACCAGCTTTCAATCCGCCTTTTTTCGTCGTCATATGTACGCAGACTTTTTCGGTCGAAATCATTCCTCACTTTCAGACCGTATATAAAAAAATCACGTATATAATCCCTTGTTTTGTCAAAGCTTTTTATAAGTTCTGAAAAACCGCCCATTGTTGCACTTCCTTTCTTACTTAATAATAATAACAGAAAATAACATTAATTTCAAGTGGCATATTATAAGTTCGCAGATTTTTTTATATGATTATTTCCAGAATATGTGATATACTTAGTACATACCAAACGGAACGGCTTTCACGGCAATTTACTTCTATTGTGTACTGAAAAAAGACGTAGGGGCAGGTTTATGAAATTCACCGAGAGTGAACACCGACCATGTTACTACAGTAACCGTCTGTACAAAAACTTAAAGAGGCGGGCTAATGAAAAACAAGCCGTGATGGTATAAAAAAGCAATGATTCGGACAAGAGCAACGGAGAAGCCTCGATGACGTACTGCTTTCGTATGTACTTCATATTTCCGCTTGTCTGAATCCGCTGACAATTAACGGCTCAAACAGCAATAATTATAGAGCTACCCGACGGAAGGTTGCTTTTAACTAAGTAAACGCCGTTTCTATAACGAGCCGTGAAAAAAGCTGAATGGTTCAGACAGCAGTTGTTTTTCTTTCAAGGGCCAGAGAACGCCGAAGCCACAACTTGCAGGCACTCTGATAAAGACAGAACCGTGACGCTTATATTATAACGGTACATACAGCAGTATATTCAGGATTTATGAAGAAAATCATTTTGTACCGTGACAGAAAGGCACTTACAGCAATATAAACGCTCATACTGTTAATATGATAACGTGATTTATTATGTGCCTTGTTATCCAAATCAAAATGAAACGGCTTTAACAGCAGGTGTTGCATAAGACTGAAAATCTTAACGCAGAAAGAGCCGTGAACAGAAAAGAGGTATTTACATATGTTGAACTTTTTAAAGAAAGAAACAAATTTCACCTATACCGAGAACGGAGCTTTAACTTACAGTTCGACAGGTTCATGTTGCCTTAACCTGTTTTTCAGAGCAGGTGCAATGCGTGATGCTGAAGAAAAGAAGATTGCACGGGCAGTTATTGAATCTTATACGGAAGACCCGACTAAAACCATGAAAATAATTTTTTATGCACGAGATGCAAGAGGCGGTCTGGGTGAACGAAGATTTTTCAGAACAGCTATGAAAACTCTTTCTGAATTTGCACCCGATGCAGTAAAAAGAAATATTCCCTACTTTGCAGAATACGGACGTTTTGATGACCTTTTCGTACTTATAGGCACTCAATGCGAAAAAGAAGCGGTTTCAGAAATAAAGAAACAATTAAGTGCGGACGTAGATGCAATGAAAAAGAATGAAAAGGTTTCACTTCTGGCCAAATGGCTTCCGTCCATCAATGCCTCATCAGCAGAAACAAAGGCACTTGGAAAGACTATGGCAAAGTTTCTTGGTATGAGTGAAAAAAAGTACAGGCAGACTCTTTCAGCACTGAGAAAATATACAGATATAATTGAAAACCGTCTGAGAGTTTCAGATTATACTTTTGACTATTCAAAACAGCCGTCGTGTGCAATGTTCAAGTACCGTAAAGCTTTCATAAGAAACGACAATGACCGTTATATTAATTACTTGCAATCCGTACAGAAAGGTGATGCAAAACTTAATACATCAGTTCTTTATCCGTATGAAATTGTAAGACGTTGTGCAGGTATGAAAACAGATGAAGAAAAAATGTCCCTCGATACGACATGGAACAGTCTACCTGTTTATGCGGATAATAACGAAAACGCCATTGCAGTTATAGACGGCTCAGGTTCTATGACATGGGGCAATGATGTGAGACCGATAGATGTCGCTCTTTCCCTCGGAATTTATTTCGCAGAACACAATAAAGGTGAATTTGCAAATCATTTTATCACATTCTCACGTAATCCACAACTTGTTGAAATAAAGGGTAAAAATATAGTTGAAAAAGTAAGATACTGCTCTCATTTCAATGAGATAGCAAATACCAACCTTGAGGCTGTTTTTAAACTTATTCTCAAAACGGCAGTTAAAAATAAACTTCCTCAGACGGAAATGCCTTCAAAGATTTACATAATATCTGATATGGAATTTGATTACTGTATAGACGGCGGAAACAGTATTCCCCTGTTTAACACAATGAAAAAGAAATATGAGAATTTTGGATATAAACTTCCTGATGTTATATTCTGGAACGTCGCAAGCCGACAGTCAAATATGCCCGTTGCCATGTCCGAAACAGGAGCGGCTTTGGTTTCCGGATTCTCCCCTGTTATTTTTGATATGGCTATAAACGGTGAAATTTCACCACTTGCTGTTATGGAAAATATAATTTCAAGTGAACGTTATGTTAAAATAGTATAATTGCCAAAACCTGTACAAAACGTACAGGTTTTTTCTTATGTTTCTGATAAAACTGCTTATGGTTTCTTCTTTTATTGTTTTATTTTTTTATTGGTTTATTTTTTACTTTAGTTCGCATAATCCAAATTATATGATTATAATGCACAAAAAAATAAAATCATCTTTTTTCAGATGACTTTATATCATATAATCATTTTATCACAATCATAAAAAACATAGGATAATCAACTGTAGTCATTGCATCTTTATAAAATATATTGTATAAATAACAAAACGTGAGTTCGATGAAAAAATAGAAAAAACCGCCGGAATCTGTTATAATGAGAA
>CAMWVV010000111.1 GCA_947177755.1 uncultured Ruminococcus sp.
CAGGGTGTGAAATCAAGATAGGCTTAAGTTAATTTTCATTGTGTCAATACAGTAGCCTTACAAGTATTACCATTCCTGATAATATGAAAAGTATAGGAAACGGGGCTTTCTACAATTGCAGTGGTCTTACAACAGTTACAATTCCTAACAACGTGAAAAGTATTGGAAACGGGGCTTTTTATGGTTGCAGTAACCTTGCAAATATAATCATTCCTGATAATGTAAAAATCATTGGAAAAGGGGCTTTCAAAGATTGTAAAAAACTTAAAACCGCATCAGTTCCCAAGCACTTAAAAGGAAAACTGAAAAAAGTTTTTCCGTTCAGAACAAAAGTCATATACAGATAAAAAATTCCCGTATCTCATCATGATACGGGATTTTCAGCGTTATTTCAGAATTATTCCTGTACATCTGTTTTTGTCGTCAAAAATCAGAAGCAGTACATTTTCGTCAAATGACACTTCAAAAGCACTGACATCTTTGTTTTCAGAATTTACAGATTCATAGACAGAAATAATATTTCCGTTGTCAAGTATATTGCGTGCGAGCTGATTAAGTGCATTCATTATTCTGTCCTTTCGGTCAAATCGTTAATTCGTGATATGATATTTTCAAAGATGTTGCAATAACAATGAGCGTACTTGCCTTAGGAATAAATTTTCCGCTTTCTATTCTGGATATATACCCCTGTGAAAGCTTTGAAATTTCCGCAAGTTCAGGCTGAGTAAGACCGAGTTCTTCACGTCGGTTTTTAATTTTTCTTCCAATCATAAAAAAATCATTCCTTTCTGTTTACTTTTTTATTTTGTTGTGATAAAATATTATAAGCATAACTATGCCCTTAAATATTCATTATGAATATTATAAATCTAAAAATAGAATTTGTCAACGTTTTTTAATACCAAAACAAGAATTTTGTACAGTTGCATAATTCTGATTTTGGAATTTTGTGTGAGGTGTACAATTTATGGCAAAAAGATTAAAACCATCAGAAAAGTATGATGAAGTATTTAACCGGATATTAGAACAATGTATTATAAAAAATACGACTGTTTCAGAACTGATTGATATGTGCGGATTAAGCAGGAGTGTAATGACGGCATGGAAAAAAGGAACTATAAATCCAAAGGCACTGAGTGCGATAAGCAGACGGCTCAATGTTCCTATGGAATACCTTACCGACGGTAAAAATACAAAGTCTGATATTCCGAATAATAACACCATTCAGATTATAAATGCAAGAGAGATTGAACTTCTGAGGCTGTTCAGAACAATTTCCGAAGAAGAACAGCTTAAACTTATGGGACGGCTTGAACTGCTTTCCGAACTTGCTCAAACAGAAGAGAACGCCGTCTGAAAATAAAAATCACCGCAGAACATAAATAATAATCAGTTTTTCCGCATGAATAATATGCTTGACAATTCCGTGCTTATATATTATAATAATAAGTAACGCATCTGCGGATAAATTATTTTATTAAGGAGTGCAATTATATGGCAGTAAAAAAAATGTCCCGTGAAAGCTACAACAAACTTGTTGCAGAACTTGACGACCTTAAAATCAATAAACGTAAGGAAGTTGCCGAAAGACTGAAAGTGGCACGTTCATACGGTGACCTTTCCGAAAACGCCGAATATGACGAAGCAAAAAACGAGCAGGCTATTCTTGAAGCTCAGATTGCAGAACTTCAGTATACTATAGATAACGCCGAAATAATCGAAAACGCATCAACCGATGAAGTCGGTATGAGTTCAAAAATCACAATAAAACGTCTTGACACGGGAAAAGTAGAAACTTTTACAATTGTCGGAACTAACCACGCAAACGTGAGAGAAGGAAAAATTTCCGACGAATCCCCTATAGGAAAAGCTGCCATGAAGAAAAAGGTAGGAGAAGTGTTTATTGTGGACGCTCCTGCCGGAGAACTTCGCTTTGAAGTAGTGGAAATATCAAAGTAATATAAGACAGAAAGGAACATATTTTTATAATGAACGAAAATCAGGCTAACCCTGTTCAGACAGAAGAACAGGATATTAATATTCTCAAGAAAGTAAGACTTGAAAAGCTTGCTGAACTTAAAGACCGTAATGCAGACCCGTTCACCGTTACAAAGTACGACGTAAACGCAAAGGCTGCCGAACTCAAAGCTAAGTATGAAGCAGATGAAGCACGCATTATCATTGAGGCAGACGGCGACGAAGAAAAGGTAAAAGAGGGTCTGGAAGAAATCAAGGCTGTTGATTTCCGTCTTGCCGGTCGTATCATGAGCTGGAGAAACATGGGCAAGGCTAATTTCATTGATATACGTGACGGTTCTGACAGAATACAGGTTTATGTACGTCAGAACGACATAGGCAAGGAAGAATTTGCCGAATTTAAAAAGTGGGACATCGGTGATATAATCGGTGTTGAGGGATTTGTGTTCAGAACACGTATGGGTGAAATATCAATCCATGCACATAAAGTCACACTTCTTTCAAAGTCCCTGCTCCCTCTCCCTGAAAAATGGCACGGTCTCAAAGACCAGGATATGAGATACAGACAGCGTTATGTTGACCTTATCGTAAACCCCGACGTTAAAGATACTTTCGTAAAGAGAAGTATGATTATACGTGAAGTCCGCAATTATCTGGACAACCTCGGCTATATTGAAGTTGACACACCTGTCCTCCACACCCTTGAAATCGGTGCAGCAGCAAGACCTTTCATAACTCATCATAACACACTCGATATTCCTATGTACCTCAGAATAGAAACCGAACTTTATCTTAAAAGACTTATTGTCGGCGGTTTTGAAAGAGTTTATGAAGTGGGACGTATTTTCCGTAATGAAGGTATGGACACTTCTCATAACCCTGAATTTACAACTGTTGAAATGTATCAGGCTTACACCGACTATATCGGTATGATGGACTTGATTGAAAATATGTACAGAACTATTGCGGAAAAAGTCTGTGGTACTTCAAAAGTTACTTATCAGGGCGTTGAAATCGATTTAGAAAAGCCGTGGGAACGTCTCACAATGATTGAAGCTGTAAAGAAGTATGCAGGTGTTGACTATAACGACTGGGCAGACGACGAATCCGCACGTGCCTGTGCAAAGGAAAAGGGTGTTGCCGTTGACGAGGGAGAAAACGCCACAAAGGGTCATGTTCTCATTGCATTCTTTGACGCATTCGTTGAGGACAAACTTATTCAGCCTACTATTATATACGATTATCCTGTTGAAAACTCACCTCTTGCAAAAAGAAAACCGTCAGACCCTGCATTCACCGAACGTTTTGAATATTTCATTTACTGTCGTGAAATGGGTAATGCATTCTCGGAACTCAATGACCCTGTTGACCAGAAAGAGCGTTTTGTAAAACAGGTTGAGGCAAAAAGAGCGCAGGGTGCTAATGCGGAAGTTGACGAAGATTTTGTTACTGCTCTTGAATACGGACTCCCCCCGACGGGCGGTCTTGGATTCGGTCTTGACAGACTTGTTATGCTCCTCACAGACAGTGCTTCAATAAGAGATGTACTGCTTTTCCCGACTATGAAACCAATCCCTGCAAACAACGGCAGACCAGTCAAGGAAGAAGAATAATAAAATAATAAGGGCGGATAAAATCCGCCCTTGCGTTTATATACTGACGGAGGGTATATGAAAAAAGATAACAAAAATGTTTCAGATAACGACAATGACGAAAAACTTGACATAAATAAAAGTGTTTTTCAGTCTGCACGTGAATTCAGGGAACAGCGAAACGCAGAACTTGAACAGCAGCAGATTGAAATGCAGAAACAGATAGAAATGCGTAAACGACAGAAACAAGAGGAATATGACAGAAAAATCCGTGAAGAACGTATAGAATTAATGCGTCTTAAACAGGGTGTTATTGAGGAAAGCGAAACCATTCACGAAGAACAGCCCGAAGAAATAAAGCTTTCATTATGGAAAAAAATCACAAATTTTTTCTATCATAACAAATGGTGGCTTTTTCTTGCGGTATTCTTTGTGGCACTCGCAGGATATCTGACATATACTCTGCTTATGCGTCCTAATCCCGATATGATCGTACTTGTTCTATGTGATAACGAAGCTGTCGGAAATTCCGCACAGTTTGAAACATATCTTGAAAGCTTTGTGGAAGACTTCAACGGAAACGGTGAAATCCATGTTTCCACATATTATATCCCCTATTCCGATAACTCCTATAATAATTACCAGACAGGCAACGAAACCAAACTCACCACTGAAATGCAGTCTGCCGAAGCTGTAATAGTTGTAGGCGGTTCAAATATAAATCCTGTACTTGACCCCGAAAATACTCTTGTTGACTTGTCTGAAATATATCCCGACAATGTTCAGGTCAGAAATTATGGTTTTTTCCTGAAAAACACCGACTTTGCGGAGCGTATAGGCATAGACCCCGAAGATGTTACGGGTGATTTGTATATAGGAATAAGAAAACCCCGTAATCTGCTTTATTCCGACGAAAAAGATATGCAGGAAACTTATGACAGGGATTTTCTGGTTTTACAGAAAATAATTGAAGATTTATCAAAGTAACAAAAAAACTGCTGTACCGAAAAATACAGCAGTTTTTTTATAAATATAATTCACGAAATAAATTTTTCCATTCACAGTAAAGCGTTATATCCTGCTCAGACGGATTTGTCCCGTTATTCAAAGCGGTATATATACGCTGTCCTGCTTTCGCACCTTCATGGGAAATATTTTTCTTGCGTTCGGAAATATGTATTTTTCCGCACTTTGCAATACACGACACAACAGGAGATTTTCCGTCCGCATCGGTAATTGACTTCTCGGTGTCGGAAACAGGTACTTCCGTTATATTGAGGCTCATAAACGGCGGCAAAAGAATTTCAGCCTCTTCCGACTTTTTATAAACGTCAAGCACCTCCGTCATAGAAATACACGCTGTTCCTACAGGAATAAGGAACTTCATAAGTGCTATACCCTTTCTGTCCTGATATTCTTTAAGAAAACCTGCTGTTGAGGTTGAAGTGAATGAAACTGTCTTTTCCGACTGTTTTATAAAAATATAATCCGAAAAGCGTTCCACACGGTAAGTTATAATATCATTTTCTGCATGGCATTTTCTGAATGCTGAAAAAATATTGTCATAAAAATCAAGCAGTCTGTCAACATCGTCCAAAATTACGGGATTTAAAAATTTTCCCTCTGCTGACCTTGCTTTTTCGGTGGAAATACCATCATAGAAAAGAGAATTAAGTACAAGATAGGCTTTCGGTTCACTATAAAAAGGGTCATTTCCCGAAATATCACCAGTATAATATTTCAGTGCGGATTTTTCTGCATTATTTAAGCAATGATTCATGAATAGAAAAATGTTTCGGAACACCCTGAGACATGACGGGATTCAGTTCTCCCTGTATCAACGGCATAAAATAAGGAAGTGCAAATGTTCTGATATTGTTTCCAGCAGAATTTATATATTCTTTCGGGAGATGTTTTTCATTGTTTGCGATTTCATAGGCATCAGCCGTTTCGATAACCACAGTATAAGGCATATCCGAAATTCTGCGGAATACCATTACTTTTCCCGTTTCACCGCTTAATGCACATTTTACACCTTCCGCCCCTATGCTTTCGGCTTCTTCAATATCGGTCTTTGAAGCAAGGTGTGAAGAACATCTCTGCATTACATTAAGCTCAACCGAACGCACCTTACAGCCGATTTCCTTTCTGACAATATCTTCAAGATACTTGCCGATACCCGATAAATATTTATGACCGAAATTGTCAACAACCCCCGACTGTACACCCTCGGGAACTTCTATTCCCTCCGAAACGGCTACTATAACAGCTTTATGTTTTGACATTTCCTGTCTTACATCACTCAGAAAGTTTTCAAGCAAAAATTCCGATTCGGGAACATAAACAAGATGGGGAGCAGTTTCGCCCATAGCGTGCAGAACGGCACTTGAAGCGGTAAGCCAGCCTGCGTGCCTGCCCATTACTTCAACAATAGTAACGGACGGCATACTGTAAACCGTGCTATCCCTTGTGATTTCATGCATGGTACAGGCAACATACTTGGCGGCAGAACCAAAACCAGGGGTATGGTCAGTAACACAAAGGTCATTGTCGATTGTTTTAGGGATTCCGATAACTTTCACATCAAGGTCAATTGTTCCGAAATACTCGGAAAGCTTGTTGACAGTGTCCATTGAATCATTTCCGCCTATATAGAAAAATGCACCTATATTACGCTGTTTAAGTGTATTGACGATTTTCCTGTAAACCTCTTCGTCCTCACGCCAGTCGGGAAGTTTGTATCTGCATGAACCCAATATAGTAGACGGTGTCTGTTTAAGAAGTTCAATATCATCATTTGTAAGAATCATTGACTTCAAATCAACAAGATGATTTCCTATAATCCCCTCAATTCCGTTGACAGAACCAAATATAGCATCTATCGACGGCTCTTTCAGAGATTCCCTGAAAACTCCCACCAGTGAAGCATTTATTGCACAGGTCGGACCGCCTGACTGTGCAACTGCAATATTCATCATAATAATTGCCCTCCGTTGATTATAATTTATAATCAGTATAACAAAAAAATATATATCTGTCAAGCATTATTCCGCTATGTATTTTGAAGTTATGGGAATAGCCCGCACTGATTCTGCATATTCTTTAGAAAAAAGATTAAGGAGCGGTTTTCTATGAATAAAATCACACGAAAAATTATAACCGGAACGGTTGTTTTTGGCTGTGCGGCTTTTGCACTTACGGCACTTACCCATATAAGCAGTAAATCGGATAATACTTCTGTGCCTGTTTCTATGATGTCATATCAGGACGAAAAACCGATTATTGTCCTTGATGCAGGTCATGGCGGAATCGACGGCGGTTGTACTGCTGTAGACGGAACTTCCGAAAAAGGAATAAATCTTAATATACTTCTTATGCTGAGGGATTTGCTTACTGTTTCGGGCTATGAAGTAGAGGTGACAAGAGATACCGATATTTCAATACACGACAAAGGTGTTGAAGGTATAGCAAATCAGAAAAGTTCCGATATGGACAACAGGCTTGAACTTTTCAATAAAAATGATAATGCAATATGTATTTCAATACATCAGAATCAGTTTACAGACCCCAAATACAGCGGTGCGCAGATGTTTTATTCCGAAAGCAACCGACGTAATGAAAACCTTGCCCGTTCAATACAGAATAAGTTTGTTGAATTTCTACAGCCTGATAATACCCGTGAGATAAAACAGTGCGGAAAGGAACTTTTTCTGTGTTATTACAGCAAAAATCCGACTGTAATGGTTGAATGCGGTTTCCTTTCAAATCCCGAAGAAGCTGCTTTGCTTACAACCGAAGAATATCAGAATAAAGTTGCATTTACAATATTTGCAGGAATAAACAGCTTTATAAACTCCAAATAATATTATTTGAAAATGCCATAAAAACAGCTGAAAAATATATTGACATTTCCCCTTAAAAGCGGTATAATAGACTTGTTTATAATTATTTCCGTTAAAATACGGAAATCGAACGGAGGTATTTTCTATGGCATTTTGTAAATTTTGTGGCAGACAGCTTACAGAGGGCGAAGTGTGCAACTGTCAGAATCCACAAAACCAATCATTCAACAATATGAACAACGGATTTAACTCACCGCCCGATTTTAATAATCAGTATACGGACGGCGGAGCTGTTCCGACAGAACCGCAGAAGAAAAATAAAACCACTTTAATGCTTGCGGCGGCAGCGGCGGCGTTTATTGTGGTTGTTGTTATAGTTCTGGCTTTAATTTCAGGCAGTTCCTATAAAAAACCGTTTAACAGAATTGTCAAGGGTATAAACAAGAATGATATTGAAATTATTATGGAACAGTTTATGACACAGGACATGATGGAAGATGTCAAGGACGAAATAGAAGATGAATCTGATGAAGACTGGAAAGAGTTCTGTGATGAAGCTGAAGAAGCTATGGAAGAAATGAAAGAATATCTTGAAGACGATTTCGGAAAGAATGTGAAATTTTCTGTAAAAATTCTTGACAAAAAAGACGCAAAGAAAAGAGAAATCAAAAATATTGAAAAGCTTTACAGTTATATCGATGATGACATTGAAATAAAAAAAGCATATAAAATAAAGCTTGAACTCAGAATCAAGGGCAAAGATGATGATGAAGATATGAAATTAAATCTTTATTCTGTCAACATCAAGGGTGAGGGCTGGAAAATCATGTTTGACAATGAAATTCTCAGCGACCTTGAAGATGGTATTGAAAATATAATTGATACCGATATTTATGAAGATATTATTGACGACCTTTTTTAAATAAAATCCCGATTATCCGAAGAATATCATTTCTTCGGATTTCAATTTACAAATCGCATCAATAATCTGTAAATTACAATATCTGTATTATTTTCGTAATATTATCTTAATTGACATATTGTAACAAAC
>CAMWVV010000112.1 GCA_947177755.1 uncultured Ruminococcus sp.
TAAAACGGGCAAAATATATGTTATAATATGTTTTGTACACAAAGATTCAAGTAAATTTTCACAATATGAATAAAGGGAATGATAAAAATGCTAAAAAAAGCAAAACAGAAAATTCTGATTGTTGACGACTCCGAAATGAACAGAGCTCTTCTTATAGATATGCTGGAAGACGATTTTGATATAATTGAAGCTGAAAACGGAGTGCAGGCTATCAAGATAATACATACAGAGAGTATTTCTCCCGACCTCATGCTTCTTGATATTGTAATGCCCGAAATGAACGGCTTTGAAGTTCTTGCCACAATGAATCAGTGCGGTATAATCAACGATATTCCTGTTATTATGATTTCTGCCGAAAATGATTCGTCCTGTATTGAACGTGCATACGAAATGGGAGTAACAGACTATATAAGCCGTCCGTTTAATGTGGCAGTCGTCCGCCGTCGTGTCATGAATACGCTTGCCCTTCATGCAAAACAGAAAAGACTTATACGCATAATCACCGAACAGGTATACGAAAAAGAAAAAAACAATAATATGATGGTAAATATTCTCAGTCATATTGTTGAATTCCGAAACGGCGAAAGCGGTCTGCACTGTCGGAATATCTTTTCAATAACCAATATTCTTTTACAGTGTCTCGTCAGAAAAACTGACAAATATAATCTCACCTCAAAAGATATTTCACTCATCACAATTGCCTCCGCACTGCACGATATAGGAAAAATAAGTATTCCCGAAAATATTCTTAACAAACCAGGACGGTTTACACCCGAAGAATTTGAAATTATGAAAACTCACACGACAGCAGGTGCGGCACTTCTTGACGAACTCCCTATTTACAGGGACGAACCGCTTGTTAAATTAGCTCATGATATATGTCGCTGGCATCATGAACGCTATGACGGAAGAGGATATCCCGACGGTCTGAAAGGTGAAGAAATTCCGATTTCCGCACAGATTGTTGCTCTTGCCGACGTTTACGATGCTCTTACAAGTGAACGCTGTTATAAAAAAGCTTTCTCACATGAAAAGGCTTTCAATATGATTCAGAACGGAGAATGCGGACAGTTCAGTCCACTTCTTCTGGAGTGTCTGACCGATACTCATGCCGCTGTCATCGAAGAACTGCAATGTCATTCAAATGAAAAAATCGAGGAAAAACAGCTTCAGAATCTTGTTGATGAACTTATTCAGCTTAATGAAGCCGACGACTTCATAACACCAATAATGCAGATGGAAAGAGAATTTGAAAAGGCAAAATTCTTTATGATGAAAGCTGAAGAACTTCAGTTCGATTACAATTGCAGAACTTCTGTCGCTGTAATTTCCGAATGGGGTGCGGAATTTCTCGGAATTGGTAAAACAACCCTTAACCTTTCCGAAAAAGACGCTCATATTCTGCAAAGTGAATCTGTACAAAATTTTATCAGACAGCTTAAAGGCACATCTCCCGAAAATCCCGAAACAGAGGGGATTATTCAGCTTGAAATAAAAGGTGTAAAGATGTGCGGAAAGATAACTGCAAAAACAATATGGTCAGATGATAAAACATCGGGATATACGGGAGTTATAGGAAAACTCTCAGATGTCAAAAAAATTTCATAGTAAAAGGAGAATAATGTAAAATGGGATTAAAAGAATGTTACAAAGAACTCGGAGGCAGCTTTGAAGAAGTAAGCAAGAGACTTCCGAAAGAATCAATGATAATGAAGTTTGTTCTGAAGTTTCTGAACGACAAAAGTTTTGAAAATTTAACAACAGCTATTGAAAATCATGATTACTCAACTGCATTTATGGCTGCCCACACTTTAAAGGGCGTATGTCAGAACCTGTCTTTTACACGGCTTTACGAATCAAGTCATCTTATTACAGAGGCTTTGAGAGGTGACGAACATGACGAAAGTCTTATTTCAGAACTTGTAAAAAAAGTAACGGAAGACTATAAAGTAACTGCCGACGCAATAAAAAAACTCGAAACCTAATAATCCGAATCATATAAAAAAGACCGGTGGCGGATAAATTCCGTACCGGTCTTTTATTTTAAAATCATTTCCAGAAAAGGATTATTTTTTCAATTTCATACGCTATTTCAGGATAATCAAGATGTGATTCACAGTAGCGGAAAGCTTGATTTACAGATTGTATACCACTTACATAAACAGTCCATACAAGAGCGAAACAGAAGAAAATATTTATCATCTTCCTTACAGTCGGATTTTTTGTCTTGAGATACAGCCAGAAAATTATCACATAAGCACCTATCAGCATCTGCCACGCAAAATCAGTCATGTATCTTATTGAGTAACCGCTTTCCCATACCGAACAGATAATAATCAATGGAATTATAACACATGGGAATGCAAGGTAGGCTGATTTCTTGATTTTTGTTGACCTGTCGGGAAGTGTTTTAACCGCTTTTCCCGAAAGAAAATAGGCAAACATAGGAAGTGCAAGGAAAAACAGACCGCAGACATTATGGGTTGAAGGATAATCATTATAGAAAAATCCACCCACACTCATATCCTGAAAATTTGCCGATACAAACGGATATTTTGTCGAAAAGACAGGTACATTAAAAAGGTAATTCCAGAAAGGTATAAGCGACAACCGCCAGTGAAACTGTGTGTTTCTGAAATCGTTTATTGTAAGGGAGTACTGTATTCCGAACTCAAAAGGTGAGCCGAATCTTGCATAGTTATAGCACATCTGAATCATTCCGATACACGCCATGGGAACAATAGCACACGCAAGGTATCTGACACTTTTTTTGTTGAAAAGCTTTTTGTTTCCGTGCGAAAATCTCGGTAATGCACAAACCATGAAAACAGCTGCACATATACAGTAAAGCACCGTTGTCGGACGGCTCAGAACAGCTATGGCAAACAAAAGTGATGAAACAGCCGTCTTTGAAAGTGATATTTTCCCCTTGCCTATTATGTTGGCAGAAATCAAGAAATAAAACGCCCACGTCATGAACGCAAACCCTGCCGACATCGCCACTTCATAGAAAAGCGGTCTGCCTATACTGTACCATATACCGCTCACCATCTGTATTATTATAAAGCTGATTATAAACATTCCCGTCGGAACAGTCGGGAAAAACTTACGTATAAATTTCATGAAAAGACACGAAAGTCCTATAATTCCGATAAGTGCGAAAATAAGAACCGCTGCGGACTCGGGAAAATAATAGCCTGTAATAAGGTGATAAGGCATAAACAGCAACACCACCGGAGCAATACCATAATATGAGTAGAATTTTCCGTCAAAGTAAACATGGTCCCATGCATATGTGTAATAGTAGTCATTTTCAAATAAAGGCACTAATTCAGCTTCACGATGTTGTGTATCATAGGGATTGTCAAAAGAATTAAGAGCATCGTCAGGACCTTTTACCAGATATGTTCTTCCGGCTTCAAAAGCGTCAACCAATTGCTGTGTAACCTGACTGCCCTCTGTCTTGGTAAGTTCTTCTTTCCACGTTTTGTCATCAATTCTGTAATTTGTCACCCATACTGCCCATATACAATATATTGCCGTAAGGCATACAACTGTAATACGGCAGAATTTAAGATTTTCATTTACACTCCTCTGCATAAATCTGCCTTTTATAACCGCATGGATAAACACACTCAGTATCACTATAAGCAGAAACCTTATCCACGAAATTTCAAACATTACAGGCATATTTACAGTTATACTCTTAACATATACAATACCGAAATTCTGCGGTCTTAGCCTTACTTTCAAATCACCCACATTTCCCGAAAGTTCACACTGCAAATACTGTGTCTGCATCTGTTTTCTTGATATTATGGTTTTTGCTATTTCACGCCTTGGTACTACGGTTGTTTCGTCCGTAGCGTCAATGGAAAAGTCAACGGCACGTGTATTGCCCACAAATGCAATATTGGCATATACCGTACTTATCGGACGGTCTATGTCAGGAAATGTCAAGACAAGTTCGTCACCGTTTCTTACAACTATATCTTTCTCATTACGTCTGTATATACCGCCCTTTTCCATTATTGAAGTACTTGCCTCATAGGTAATTGTGTTATAATCTCCGAACCACATACGGTATGACGGTACATTGAATACAGTCATCTCAAGAACAAAAGCTATCAGAATCGTTTTTACCGCAAACGAAATTACAGGAAACCTGCGTTTACTGTGTATAGCACATAGTACATATACCAACATACAGACAACACCCATGAATGTATATGTACCAGAATACATTCCGAAATCTATAAAATTTAACTTGTCCGTAATTGCAACGCTGAACATGAAAACAGTCATTCCCCTTGCAATGCTTCTCACATTTAATACAAGTGCGGACGGCTTTATTTTTTCATCGCTTTTTATTTCTTTCAGAAAAACCGTTATAATAATTACAGAAATAATCAATGCAGTAATGAACAGAAATGTATTCATTGGCATACCTCCAGTTTAGCATAGATATTTATATTATACAACCGGTATCATATTTTGTCAATAAATAAATTGTAAAAAAATAATTTTCAGAAAATTTCAAAAAAGTATTTGACAAATGCAGATATTTGTGATATACTGTTATACAGACTTTTGCATTTCACTTTAAAGCGTTACAGCATAAAGTGCTAAAATGTTATATTTACCGAAAGGATTGTTTTTTATGAAAGAAATTTCAAAATTAATGGATTACAGACCCGACATCAAAGTTATCGACGCTACTCTCAGAGACGGCGGTCTTGTAAATGAATTTCGTTTCAGTGATGATTTTGTAAAGCATCTCTATAATGCAAACCTCAGAGCAGGCGTGGATTATATGGAATTTGGTTACAAGGCAGACCGTGAAATGTTCGACGAAACCAAATTTGGTCCTTGCAAGTTCTGTGATGATGATTACATCAGGTCAATTGTCGGCGAAAACAACACAGACCTTAAAATTGCCGTTATGGCTGATGTTGGTCGCTGTAACTACAAACAGGATATTCATGACCGTGCGGAAAGTCCTGTTGACCTTATCCGTGTGGCTACATATATTCATCAGATTCCGACAGCAGTTGACATGATTGAAAACGCAAAAAGCAAGGGTTATGAAGTAAGCTGTAATATCATGGCTATCTCAAACGCTCAGGAAGGCGACATAAAGGCTGCTCTTGATATTCTCGGAAAATCTCCCGTTGACGTTTTCTATATTGTTGACAGTTTCGGCTCACTCTATCCTGAACAGATTGCAAGAATTGCTGATATGTACTGCAATATCGCTGCAAAGTACGGAAAGAAAGTAGGTATTCACGCCCACAACAACCAACAGCTTGCTTTTGCCAATACAATTGAAGCAGTAGGCGACGGCGTTGACTGGCTTGATGCTACATACTCCGAAATGGGCAGAGGTGCAGGCAACTGTGCTATGGAACTTCTTTTAGGTTTCCTCAAGAATCCTAAGTATAACGTTTACCCTGTATTGCAGTTCATTGAAGAACACATGACAAAACTTCGTGAGGACGGTATTGTCTGGGGATATGATTTACAGTACCTTATGACTGGTCTTCTCAATCAGCACCCGAGAACTGCTATTCAGTTCACAAGCGACAAGAGAAAGGATTACTCCGAATTTTATAAGGAAATTCTTTCACAGGAATAATAAAAGACTTTGAAATGAGGTAGTGATTCAGTGTGCAATTTCGGATAACCGTAAATGAAACACCAAAAAATGTAGTTTTGCTTATGGAAAGCCAATATAGCATATACAGGTATTCCGCAAAAACTTATTTTATGTCTGGAAATATAGTCGAAATATACCACAATGAAGATTATGACGAAGTTCTTGCTGAAAATGAGGACGGCTGGCTTTACTATAACACATATATGGATTTTTTCCCTATAGATGATACAATTACTGTTTCACAGGAAATAGAAATTGCTGAAAATATAAAGAAATTTTTTGATAATTGTCTTTTAAAATCGGAAATTATATTCGATTCAGACGAATATGTAACCTAAAGCTATCTAACAAAAATCCGAAAGACTATTCTCAGAAAATACATTCTTGGCAAAATTAGTGAATTTTTGATTGAATTTTTCTAAAAAACAAAAAGTCCGTATTCTTAGGAATACGGAGTTTTTTTTATTTGTTCTTTGAATAGTAACAACAGAAATAATTAAGTGTGCATTTTTCACACTTCGGACTTCTTGCACAACACACATCACGTCCAAACTGTACCGTCTGATGACAGAAACGGTTTGAAACTTCAGGCGGAAGAATTTTCACAAGGTCTTTTTCAACTTTGGCAGGTTCTTTGTTTTCGGTAAGTCCTAAACGCCCTGTTATGCGTATACAATGAGTGTCCGTAACAACAGCAGGTTTTCCGAAAACGTCACCAAGTACAAGATTAGCGGTTTTCCGACCGATTCCCGAAAGTGTCAGCAGGTCGTCCATATTGTCGGGAACTTCTCCGCCGAAATTGTCCAGAAGCTGACGGGACATCTCTTTCAGACTTTTAGCTTTCATGTGATAAAGTCCACATGGCTTTACAATTTCTTCCAGTTCCTCAATATCGGCATCTGCGAATGATTCAAGGTCGGGATATTTTTCAAAAAGAATTTTTGTGACAACATTTACCCGTGCATCTGTACACTGTGCCGCAAGCCTTGTTGCAAACATCAATTCATAAGGCTTTTCATATTTCAGTGAACATTCTATATCAGGATAGAGTTTTTCGAGTTCGGTTATTGCAAGTTCTGCGATTTCCTTTTTATTCATTCTGAAACCTCCTTTTGCATTATTAAAATTCTGTCATAGACTTTATACATCTTCTGCACAGTGTTTTCAAGAAAATAATAGTGCTTTATGTAGAACGCCAGCAGTACCGTTATAATAGTTACAAGTATCAGCAACATCATATTGTCTGTCAGCAACATTCCGACCATGAATATTGCAAGCACTATTGCAAACATCATCGTTACAAGAAAATGTACTATTCTTTCATGCTGCATGAAAGCGATTTTGTCCATATGTTCGGAAAGAATAACAGACAGTTCACTTTGTGTGCGACAATTATCAAGACGTTCTGAAACGGTATTCATGTAGTCGGTAAGATATTCGGTCATGATTATTCCCCCTTTACTGCAATTATACACCCTTTTCCGACTTTTGTCAACATAAAAAGACGGCTGATTTTTCACAGCCGTCCTGATACATTTTTCAGAATAATTTATACGGAATTTCATCGATTTGACCAAGGATATATTTTCTGAGGAATGCAGCGTCCGAGTAAGTTATTACACCATCAACAAGAATGTCTGCACTTTCCATCTGAAGAGGATTCAGAGTAGTCTGTTTTGTGAGATACTGGCAAAGAAGAACGTAGTCAAATGAATCAATAACGCCGTCGCCGTCGATGTCGCCTGTTGACTGGGGAACGATTTTATATCTGTCGGGGATATACTGTCCTTCGATTTCGCCAGAAGGAACTGCGTAAGTGTCAACTTTTATGAAAAGCTGTTCCCAGTACCAGCCATACACGCTGTCGGGGTCGTAAGTCACACCCACACCCATGTGTGTGTAATCGGGGTTCATGATTGCTGCCCAGTGGCTTGGAGAATTTCTCCACTGTTCAAAAGTATCTTCGGGAGTACTCATACCGCACGCAATATTTTCACCTGCTGTAGCCCACTTAATAACGTCATAATCTACTGCCTGTATAAAGGAATCACCATTTGCACGTGAATGGCTGAAGTTTTCAACACATTCTTCTGCACGTGTTTCCGCAACGTCGCAAAGATAAGGTGTAGCATATATTGGGTTTAAACCTGCTTCTGCCCTTGCTTCGTTTACAAGTACTATTACCTGTTCTGCGAGTTCAACGAAATCGGGTTCGTCGTAAGCTGCATCGGTTTTCATTGTGAAGTTTACTGCACCTGCTGTTGCCATAACGACTGCCGACAAAGCGGATATAACTCTTGTAAATAATCTGTTAGTTTTTTTCATAAAATCTCCTCCAATACTATTATATGTACGGGTTGTTTCTTCCTGTGAATTGTTTCTGAAAAGATTAAAAATGTTTCTCATAATCTTACCTCCTGAAAATCTCTCTTATCTAAAATTTTAAGTTGTTTTGTTCTTTACTGTACTTATATTCTATCATGATTTCGATGTTTTTCACACTTCAAAAATCAGATATTTTCCTGTAAAAAACCGACATATTAATTTGCATTTTGCTTTTGTTCGTGTTCTTTACTGTGATTATATTCTACCATTATTTTCACGCTTTTTGCACTTCAAAAATCAGATATTTTCCCGTAAAAAACCGACATTTTTCAGGTGTACGCAAAAAAAGACGGCTGATTTTTCACAGCCGTCCTGATACATTTTTCAGAATAATTTAT
>CAMWVV010000113.1 GCA_947177755.1 uncultured Ruminococcus sp.
ACCACATCCCTATTAAATATGGATATAAATACCGACGGAAACATTACTATAATGACAGAGATAAACGCCGAAATTGCCATTCCCATAATTAACGCATATTTTCCGCCTTTCATTACCCTTTCTTTCTTTTTCGCCCCCAAATTCTGTGCAGTAAAATTAGTCATAGCCTGCCCTAAATTTAAAGCAGGCATTTCTGCAAAAGCATCTACTTTAGATGCAGCGGTATATGCTGCCATACAATCTGTACCGAATCCATTAATCAAAAACTGTAATGACATAAATCCAACACTTACAAAAACTTGTTGTATCATGGCGGGAGTGCCAATCTTCAAACTCTTTTTTAATTCTGCTTTATCGAGTTGCAATTGAAATACATTGATAAAAAAAGCACTATAATGTCTTTTCATATATACCATACAGACAATGAATGACAGAAGCTGTGATATTACGGTTGCAGTTGCAGCTCCCTCTACACCCATATGAAACGCCTTAATAAACAGTATATCAAGCATAATATTCAAAAGTGCCGCTGCTATCAGAATATATGTAGGAGTTTTTGAATCCCCGATTCCACGAAGTATATTTGTAAGTGCATTATATGCAAATGTTGGGATTACACCAACAAACATAATTTTAAGATATATATTAGCCGCTTCTAGTAAATTGAACGGAACACGAAAGATAAGTAAAATCTCATAAGAAAAGCAAACGCCCAAAACAGCAATTACCAAGCTTAAAAGGATACAAAAAATAAATCCTGTATCCATAACCTTTTTTGCTGATTCCATATCTTTACTGCCAAAGTAGCGTGAAATCAATATACTGGAACCCATTGAAATTCCCATTGAAAGAGCAACCAACAGATAGTGTATCTGAAAACTGAATCCTACCGCCGCCAAACATTCTTTTCCTAAAAAATTTCCCACAATAATCGTATCCGCAATATTATATAATTGTTGGAATAGATTCCCAACAAAAATTGGCAGTGAGAAGAAAAAAATTGTTTTTAATTCGTTTTCTTTTGTTAAATCCTTCATACTATGACCTCTTTTCTAAATTCATTTAAAATTCATCTCTATGAATTGTATGTTTTTACATCCATGCAATACATACAATACACATTGTATTCTTGACTTTGTATGCTTTCAATGGTAATATTGTATGCAAGACAATTTTGAACATAAGGGAGCGTATTATGCCAGTAAATTCTTTTGAAAACTATCCGATGTCATGGATACCAGACAAAGAAAAAATATCTTCGCCCATTTATTTATCTATTGCAGAACTTTTGGAACAGGACATTCTAAATGGTAGATTGGCAGCAAATACAAAATTGCCGCCGCAAAGAGAATTGGCAGATTTTCTTGATTTGAATTTAAGCACCATAACCCGTGCCTTTAAACTTTGTGCGAACAAAGGCTTAATCTATGCAAATATAGGACAAGGTACATTTGTGTCCCCCAATGCTGCCTTCCCTACGTTTCCAAAAGTTGAAAACAACTGCATAGAACTTAGTGTAATAAAACCGTTTTATCAATATAATAATATTGTTGTTGATACTGCAAAACAAATTATACATAGAGATACTGCCCATCGCCTTTTTGAATTTGACTACACATTAGGTTCTTCCTATCACAAACAAGTTGCCAGAAAATGGCTTCAAGCTTTTGGAGTGGATACACCGCTTGAAAACATCATTCTAACATCGGGAACACAAAATGCCTTGACAATTGCTTTTTTAGCACTTTTCCATGCAGGAGATAAAATCATTACTGATTCTTTCACTTATTCTAATTTTATTAATTTAGCGAAGCAACTAAACATACAGTTAATATCTGTGACCGCAGATACCGACGGCATGATACCTGATTTATTGGAAAAGCAATGCAGGCTGATGGATATAAAGGGAATTTTTCTGATGCCATCCTGTAACAATCCTACAGGCAATGTAATGTCAATGGAACGCAGAAAGAAAATTGCTAAACTCATACAGCAATACCATTTGATTTTAATAGAAGATGAAGCTTATGGATTTATTGCGAATCAAACAGATATGCCACTACAAGCATTGATACCAAATAACACCATCTATCTTCACAGCATGTCAAAATCAATCTCCGCAGGGCTTAGATGTGCTTATATGGTTATCCCCAGTTGTTTAAGACAAGTATTTCTTGAAACAACCAACAATGTGAATTTGAAAATACCATTGCTTAATGCTGAAATTACCAGCGAATTAATTTCCAATGGTGAAGCAAAAAAAATCATAGAACAAAAGAAAATACAAGCAGAAGAACGGAACAATATATATAAGCAGTATTTTCCAGATAATGTCTGTCCTAATATGCATAGCTTTTTCCAATGGCTGCCGCTATCAGCTGAATATAACGGTTATCAATTGGAAATGCAGGCAAAAGATAATGGTGTGCAAATTTTTTGTTCTGACCGTTTTTCAGTCGGCAAGGCAGAACCAACCGCCATACGAATCGCAACTTGTTCTCCCGATTCTGCCCCACAATTAGAAAAAGGGCTTAAAATTCTAAAACATTTGTTGGCAAAGAACAACGAATATATACTGCAAAATAATTTTATAATATAGTCAATTCCTTTTAAAAGCGGCAGAGAATAAAAACCCCTGCCGCCATCATCTTTTATCTGTAGATTATTTCATTATTCACAATCTCCCTCGCACAAGTCCTTATGTTATTGAGCCGCCCGACTCATTCTAAGGCGTTTTCTGCCTTTAACCGTTCTGTTATGCCCTGTGCCTGTTTCATGCCCTCTATGAGCCTTTCAAAGCGTTCTTGTGCCTGCCTGTCAATATCGGCAAGATAGGCGTTGAGCCTGCCACTTGTGAGAAGATTAGTGTATGTAACCCTGCGGTGCTGTTTCAGATAGTCCAGATGCTGCTGCCCGAATAATCCTATCGGTTCTTCTTTTTCGGCGAGTAAAGTTAAACACGGTATTAAGTAATCACCTTGCCGCTCATATTTGCCGCCCAGTTCCTCAAAAATTGTTTTTACCATTTTCCCATACCTCCATTATCGTATTTTTACTTTGACCGTCCTTGCATGGACATATTTCTCAATCAATTCATCTACACAGTCAGTATATCTGCCCTCCACTATAAGGCTATTCCTTAAACCCATAAGGCAGGGGATTATCAGCCGCCATTCATTATAATCAAGACACAGATGTTGCTTTTTCATTGCCCACTCCTTTCTTTCGGGTACAGCTATTCTTTTTGAAAGGGTGCTTCAACACTTTTGCCTTAAATGTCCGTTCCCCTATGTAACCGCCGAAGCGGTAACAGATTTTGACAGTCTGGTTTACTCCGTCCTCTGTTTCCGCTCGGTCAAACACTTCTATACGCTCCACTAAAAGATTGAGGTTTTCGGCATTTAGTTCCTGTATACCTGCATATTCAGCCATCAAGTCTGCCCATTGCAGGGCGTTTTTCTGATTGTCTTTAACCTCCTGCAAAGCATTCTCAAGCGTTTGTATCTGCCCCAATAACTGCCCCTGCTCTGACTGGTACTTGTCAATCAGCCTTGTAAAATTGTCATTGGAGATACGCCCCGAAAGGGAATCCTCATACAGACGGTCAAACAGCCTCGTCACTTCATCATAACGTTTCCTTGCCTGTTTCAGTTTTGTTTCGTTGCTTTTTCCCCTGCTTCCGTCCGCTTTTGCGTTCATTTTCACCGCCAGAGCCACCGCTTTCTCCCTGTCCTCATAGGCAAGGCGGGCATGGTACTGGATGTCGGCAAGCACGGCATTGTATAAATCCTCGTAATAAATGCGGTGGTCTGTGCAGAATTTTGTGTTGTGGGCATAAGTGGTGCAGACATAGATACGGTGTCTGTCCCTGCCCCAGTACCGCAGGGCAAGTGCTTTCCCGCAAGTGCCGCACTTCACAAGCCCCGAAAAAACCGACACGAAATTATTCGTGGTGTCACGCTTTCGGCTTAAAATCTTTGCGTTCGCCCCGTCAAAAAGTTCCTGCGTTACAAGCGGCTCGTGTGTATTGTCTATCCGTATCCATTCTTCTTCTGGCAATTTTTTGTATTTGCCCACCTTAAAAATACTTTCCGTCTTGCACATCACCGAATGACCGAGATACACGGGATTGCCTATCATGTTTCGAATGATGGTATGCGACCATTCAAACTGGTTTTGCGGGTTCTCAAAGCGTTTGGAATAGTCCCTTTGCCCACGTGTATGCTGCCACCATGAGGGGCAGGACACTTTTTCATCTCGGAAAGTCTTAGCGATTTTGTGTGCCCCCATGCCTGCATTTGCAAGCACAAAAACCCGCTTCACAATCCAAGCCGTTTCTTCATCAACTATCAGTTTATTGTGGTTATCTGGCGACTTGCGGTATCCAAACGGTGCATAAGAGCAGCGGTAAAGCCCCGCCTTTGCCCTTGCTCGGATGGAAGAACGGATTTTCCTTGAATTGTCCCTGCTGTAAAATTCGTTCATCACGTTCTTTAATGCAGCTATATCATTGTTCTTGTTGGCAGTGTCCACGCAGTCATTGACAGCGATATACCGCACATTTTTCATCGGGAAATATATCTCCGTGAAATGCCCGACCTTTAAATGGTCACGCCCCAGACGGGATAAATCCTTTGTGATTACCGCATCAATCTTGCCCGCTTCGATGTCATCAAGCATACGGTTAAAGTCTGGTCTGTCGAAATTTAAGCCGCTCCAACCGTCGTCCACATAGATTTCCACCACCATAAATCCGTGTTCCTTTGCGTACTGTGTCAGCATCGCTTTCTGTGTTTTAATGCTCTCGCTGTCGCCTTGCAGCATATCATCTTTTGATAACCGACAGTAAAGAGCCGTCCTTAAAATGCCCATTCATTCCATCCCCTTTCTCTATTTTCTGTCCCCATTGTATTCTGTATCTTTCATTGACTCAAAGGTGCGGACAGAGGACTTGCCCCTCCGCACCTCATTCACAAGCAGGGAAATAAACATTTCCTGCATATCTTTTTCACCCAGATAGACAGACTGAACCTCTATTTTCGGGCGTGTAATTGTCTTTGCCATAGGCGTGTATCCTCCCTTAAAGATGGAAAAGGAGCGTCTGTAAACGCCCCTAATCCAGATAAAAAATATTTATTGTGTCAGCTCTTTTTTTAATGCCACAAGGAGATTACCCGCTTCTTTTTCCGTCAGCGTAATGCCCCTGCCGCACTTCCCACGGTCTGGCGACCAGCTCCGAACATCATATTTCGGCTCTTTCCCATTCCATGAGATAAGGTTGATTTCTTTCGTATAGCCGCTGTCGCTTGTGGAAAGTACAGCAATTTCTTTTACAATCTCATACTGGATTTCTTTCATTTCCTACCTCGTTTCCCTCAAATTCCTGTCTTTTCCCTGTTCCAATGCCCTGCATTTACTGCCCGAAAAGACAGGATTATCTGCTCTCCCTATTCCGTTTCCTCTGTAATTCACGCTCCAACAGACGGATAATCGTATCTTCCATCTGCTTCGGTGTTGTGTCTTTCGGGAAATATTTTTTCAGCTTACTTGTGTTGATTTTCAATGTTTCTTTCTGGTTTGCCTTTTCCTCGGTCATAACCGCAAAGATAGTATCCATGTCAAGCCGCCCCGACTGGCTTAGCTGCTTCATCCGTTGTGCCTGTGAAAGTGAAGGCGTTGCTTCCTCACTCTCCATCGTGACGAATAAGTTTTCCTGTTCGCCTTTCTTCAAAAAAGACAGCTCCACCGCAGGTGTGAGGGCGATTTTCCCCTCATCAACCATCTGCAAAATCGGCGGTATCAGTTCCGTCAAGCGGATAAAACGCTGTATCTGAGTACGGCTGTTCGGCGACTGCTGTGCAAGCTGCTGCACTGAAGTCAACTTCTGCCCAAGTTGGGGAGAAGTTAAATCCGTGCGGAATCCCTGCCTTTTCATGGCTTCTAACTTCATCTTATAGGCAAAGGCACGCTCCGATGGCAGGATATTTTCACGCTGTAAGTTGCTGTCCACAAGGGTGATGATTGCCCTGTCACGGTCTAAAGGCAAAACAAAAGCAGGGACGGTGTCTATCCCTGCAAGCTGTGAGGCACGGACACGCCGCTGCCCTGCAATCACTTCATAACCGTTCCCTTCTTCCATAGGGCGGGTGATTATCGGCGTCACCACACCAAACTCCTTAATGCTTTCCGCCATCTCCAAGAGTGCATTGTCCTCCACAACCCGAAAGGGATTGTCGGGGAATGGGTGCAAATCCGCTGTCTTTAACACCTTAAAATCCTGTTTCTTCAATCTGTCTCCTACCTTTCCTTTGATTTATTCCTGCCTGTTCTCTGTAATTCTTCAAGCACTTCGGGCGGGATTTTCCTTAATAACCGCCCCATCTGCTCATTGGTTCTCTGCAGCTCAAATATCTTCTGATTTGCTTTCTGTACCTTTAATTCCTCCGCATACTTTTCATCACGCATACGCCCCGCATAGTCGCTTTCCTGCCCGATTTGCTCCTTTAAGCTATCAATATAAACACTCTGTCTGCTGATTTCCTTTGAAAATTTCTCCACGTCTGGGAGCCATGCCGCAATCAGTTCCAGAGCCTTGTCACGCTTTTTCCCTGCGTTAAAGGCGTTAATATCGGACAGGGCAGACACGATTTTTGCATACTGTTTATCCAATCTGCCGCCTAATTTATAGAGCCATGTGGGGATGTGCTTCCGCTTCGTTTCCATTGCGGATTGACCTCTTTCCAATTCATTCCACCGTGCGGACATCCGCTCATGGTAGGCGGTCTGCCACTCGGATAAGGATTTCTGGTTGCCTAATATGGCTTTTGCCGACAGCTTATTTTCTGGCGTAATCGGCACAAAGCAAAGGTGCATATGCGGCGTTTTCTCGTCCATGTGGACGACAGCGGAGAGGATATTCTGCCTGCCGACACGCTCTGAAATAAAATCAAGAGCCGTTTGGAAATACTCTTTCTGTTCCTCTGGCGGCAGGCTGTTCATAAACTCTGGCGAAGCGGTGATGAGCGTCTCCACCATCATCACGCTGTCTTTCCGTGTCCTGCAACCTGCTTCAGCTACCTTTCGGTTAATTTCTTTCTTGTAGGTGTAGCGTGGCGGCGGCACAAGGTGATAATTATATTTTGAGCGTTCCACGGCAATGTCAGGATTGCTCTTGTAGGCTTCTTTCTTGCGTTCGTTGTGGCGTTCACAGGCAGCCACGCCGCCCGCCTTGCGTTTCTGGAAACGCAGGATTGCATAAGGCATTTCTATCATTCCTCCAATCTGTCTGTGTGGAAACCGCTTCGTCTGCCCGACAGCATGACAGCTATGACAGGAATGACGGATATTTTAAGATACCCCTGTCGCTGTCATCCCTTACGGGAGAACACCCTGTAAACGCCCATTGCAGGCGTGGGATTTCCCCGCTTTTTTCGGCTCGTAAACTCACCCCTGCGGTCAGAAAAAATCTCCGATTTTTCCGACAGCGTTTACAGGGTGTAACACACTACACTTTGCCCTGCAAAGCCGTGTGCCAGACGTTCCCTCTGGACTCCCTTATAGCAGGGCTTACGCCCTGCTTATCCTACGCTTTCCGCTTCGGATGAAAGGACGGTATCTGTGTCCGTGTCTGCAGTGACAGCACGATTGGGCATCCCAAAACTGCTGTCATACCCGTCATGGCTGTCATGCCCTCCACCGACACATTTCGTAAGGGTAATCTTCCTGCCGTTGTATTTTCTTTTGTAGTCGTACTGGACACCATTCTCAGAAAGGAATGTGGAACGGTACTCATTGAGCCATTTCGTTATGACCGTGGACAAATCCCCGCTTTCTCCCATAGCAGCTAAAAGCTCCGTAGCCGTCCCCGACCATTCTTCCTTGTCCCGCATAAATTCCACTACCCGAAAAAGGACAGACGGGATTTCTGCCGCCGCAAGCTGCTCCTGTGTCTGCCGTTCCACCAATTCCCAACTGCAATCACGGAAACGGAGCGTGAACTCTTGGTAAGGCGTGTCCCTGCCCGTCACATACAATTTGGCGGTATCGGACGCACGGCTTTCTTTTTCCAACACAAAAGTAGCGTCTGCACTCCCTGTCAGCCCTGTCGTGCCAGACACCTTGTTGAACACGTCGCTGTCGTTCTGCTTTCGGATATGGTGTACGACCACCACAGAAAGAGAATGCCTGTCGGCAAAGTCCTTTAGCAGCGATATATCCCCGTAATCATTGGCATAGGCGTTATCCTTGGATGCGGTTCGTATCTTCTGTAAGGTATCAATGACAATGAGCCTGCTGTCGGGATATGCTTTGAGG
>CAMWVV010000114.1 GCA_947177755.1 uncultured Ruminococcus sp.
CCTATATACTGAATAACGACGAATTTCTGAAAAACAGTGAACTTTGTGCGGTGGGAAAAATTCTTATAGGAAGACGGGCATTGAACAAGGACGAAATTCTTACGATTATTTCAAAACTGAAAAAGTTCACGACAATTCAGGAAAAGGAAAAACTTGAAAATCTTATAAGAAAGGAAATTTATCATTATCATGAAGTGAAATCCGACTGTAAAAGTGTTATTTCAAATATATGGAAGATAGTGCAGGCGATTGAAGATAAAAAAGTTATAACTATAACTTACTATAAAATGAATCGGAGTGAAATAAAACGTAAGATAAAGCCGACTGCGGTAATGTTCAGCGAGTATTATTTTTATCTTATCGCATATACAGCAGGTACCCCCGATTACAAACCTATTTATTATCGTATTGACAGGATTTCTTCAATTGTGGAAAACCGTGAAAACTTCACTCTTGAACGTCAGTACGATTTTGACGAAGGTGACCTGAGAGAAAAAAATCAGTTTATGTTTCCGGGAGAAACGGTTAAAATATGCTTTGAATTTTCTGGTCTGTCGTTGCAGGCTGTTCTTGACCGTCTGCCCACTGCGAAAGTAGTAGAGAAAAGAGATAACGGCGTTAGCGTTATCGAAGCGGAAGTCAATCACGGCAGGGGTATTCTTATGTATCTTATGTCGCAGGGTTCGTGGGTTAAAGTTATTTCACCGCAGAGCCTTGTTGACGAGATGAAAGAAGAACTGAAAAAAATGAACTCTTTATATAATTGAAAATATTTTTATAAATTCTCGTTACAATACGGAGGATTTATTTTTGGATATTATACACAGTTTTCTGATTGTTTTTTTGTGTGAATGTTGTTTTTTGCTCGAAAGGCTTGATAAATAAAAACAGATATGCTATAATGAATGAAGTATTGTAACTAAATAAAAGATACGGAGGTTACTTATGAATATACGAGATTTAATTGATATGGAGTGTCCGTCATGCAAAACTGGTATTTATGCCGATAAGAACGCTGACCACTGGTACTGCGGACTTTGCGGCAAAAGAATTGACCTTAAAGCAGCGGCTGAACTTCAGGAAAAAGAAAATAAACTTAAGGCAAAGGAGGCGGAACTTAAAATAAGGGAAAACGCCCTTAAAAAGAAAGAAGCCGAACTTAAAGAAAAGGAAAGTCTTTTAAAAGTTCTTGAATCGGGTCAGGAAATTGTCAAGCCGTCAGCACCGTCTAAACCTACCTTCAAGGCTGCACCTATGGCTGAAGGAGAAGTCCCGAAACTCAACAGACCTGATACTGTTCTTAATAATCCTGAAATGAAATTCACAAATCTTGCTTCAGATGTCAATAAAAAAACCGAACCCGAAAAGAAGACCGCACCTGTTATCAAATCAGAAAAGAAGCCTGAACCTGCCGAACCTGTAAAAATTGCTCCTGCAAAGCCTGCTGAGGAAAAGAAACCTGAACCCGTTCCGACACCTGCACCTGCACCGAAATCCGAACCTGTCAAAGAAAAGACTGTCAGTGAATTTGGTGAAGATAAAAAAGAATCAAAGAAAGAATTTGAAATGAACGAGCATACACTTGTAAAGTATAACAGTACAAATGCCAATGTATCAAAGGTTCATATTCCTCTTAATGTATGGCGGATAGGGTCGTCGGCATTCAAAGATAATAAAAATATTACTTCTGTAGTCTGCGGTGACCATGTAAAAGAAATCGGTGATTCTGCTTTTATGGACTGTACCGAACTCACTGAAGTAAAGCTTTCGGACGAACTGAAAAAAATCAATTACAAGACTTTCAACGGCTGTATGAAACTTAAATCAATCACAATTCCCGCAAGAGTTGAGGAAATTATGTGTGATTCAATGGTTTGCGGTCTTGAGGAAATAATTCTTGAAAATCCACGTACAACGTGGGAGCAGACAAGCGATTTTGCAGATGCATCATTTTCAATTGACAAAAACGGTAACGGAAAAGGTGTAAGCAGAATTATTTTCAAGGGAACTGAATACAAGGCTGTTGACGTTTTCAAACACGGCAGTCTTTCAAATTATTTCAAGTCATCAGGACTTTGTCAGTACTGCGGAAACAAGTTCAGTCTTTTTAACGGCAAGTGTCCTGTTTGTAAAATAAAGAAAGATTATTAAGGTGAAAAAATGAAGTACACACAGGGAAAATATCTGATATTAAAGAAAACTGCTGTAGCACATGAAATATACAGCTTTATAGTAGAGTGTCCGGAAGTTGCTAAAGTAGCGGTTTCGGGACAGTTCGTACACATCAGGACAGGAAGTTTCACACTCCGCCGTCCTATTTCCATATGCGGAATCGACAGGAACAAAGGCACAATTCGTATTGTCTTTGAAGTGAGGGGAGAGGGAACAGCAGAAATTTCAAAACTTAATGAAGGCAGTCTTATTGATATGCTCGCACCCCTCGGACATGGTTTTACAGTGAATCCCGATTTTAAAAAGGTCGTTCTTATCGGCGGTGGAATAGGTACACCTCCCATGCTTCCGCTTGCTGAAGCTTACGGAGAAAAAGCTGTTGCAATTTCGGGTTTCAGAAGTGCAGAAGCTGTTATTTTACAGGACGACTTTAAAAAGACAGGTGCGGAAACTATCCTTTGTACTGATAATGGCTCTCTCGGAATACACGGATTTGTTACACAGCCTTTTGCGGAAATAGCCTCAAAAGGTTACATTGATGCTGTCTATGCGTGCGGACCTATGCCAATGCTTAAAGGTATCGCAAAGATATGTAAGGAAAATAATATTTTCTGTGAAATTTCACTTGAGGAACGCATGGCTTGCGGAATAGGTGCTTGTCTGGGCTGTGCGTGCCGTACTGTAAGAAACGACGAGGAATATTTTGCACACGTCTGCAAAGACGGTCCTGTTTTCAATGCTGAGGAGGTACTTTGGTAATGGCTGATTTATCTGTAAAAATATGTGGGGTCGACTTTAAAAACCCCATCATTCCTGCCTCCGGAGTTTTCGGCTACGGCAGGGAATATGAAGAACTTTTCCCGCTGGAAAAACTCGGCGGTATCGCAACAAAAGGTACTACTCTTAACAGACGGACAGGAAACCTTGCACCGAGAATTGCCGAAACTCCTTCGGGTATGCTCAATTCTGTGGGACTTCAGAATCCTGGTATAGACCATTTTATAAGTAAGGAGCTTCCTTATCTGCTTGAAAAAAATACCGTTATACTGGCAAATATAGCAGGTTCTACAGTCGAGGAATGTGTACAGGTTGCGGAAAAACTTGAACCGACAGACGTTCATATGATTGAACTTAATATATCATGTCCGAACGTAAAGCAGGGCGGTGCGGCATTCGGCACAAGCTGTGAAATGGCTGGGGAAGTCGTAAGACAGGTAAGAAAAGCGACTACAAAACCTCTTGTTGTGAAGCTTTCACCGAATGTAACAAGCATAACCGACATTGCAAAAGCCGTTGAAGATGCAGGTGCGGACGCAGTGTCACTTATAAATACACTTCTTGGCATGAGAATAGATATAAACACAGGTCGTCCTGTTTTAAGAAACAATGTCGGCGGAATGAGCGGACCAGCAGTTTTCCCGATAGCCGTAAGAATGGTATGGCAGGTGGCAAATGCTGTAAAGATTCCTGTAATTGGCATGGGTGGAGTTTCAAGCGGACGTGATGCTATAGAGCTTATGATGGCAGGAGCGAGTGCGGTGCAGGTAGGTGCGGCAATATTCACCGACCCTTATGCACCTGTTAAAATCATTGACGAAATGAATGATTTTCTTGACAGTAAAAATATATCTTCTGTACGTGATATTATCGGTACAGTAAAGCCGTGGTGATATAAATATGATAATAATGTCTGTTGATTTCGGTGATTCAAGAACAGGAATAGCCGTATGCGGAAAAAGCGAGATGATAGCTTCACCCGTATGTGTCATATCTGAAAAGGATTTCAATAAATGTATAGAAAAAACCGCTGTCCTTGCGAAAGAACAGCGGGCAGAAGAAATAGTTGTAGGGTATCCGAAAAATATGAACGGAACTATAGGCGTAAGAGCGGAAAAGTGCCGTCTGTTTTCGGAGGAACTCTCAAAGCTTGTTGACTGTCCCGTGAAACTCTGGGACGAACGCTGTACAACCGTTTCGGCACACAATGCCCTTAATGTTACCAATACAAGAGGTAAAAAACGTAAGGCGGTTGTTGACGCTGTGGCTGCGGTTATAATTCTTGAAAGTTATCTGGATTATCGCCGTAATACTTCTGCTACATAATAACTGATTTTATATCATCAAGCAGATGACCTGCGGCTTTCAGTGTTTTTCCTGCATCTTTTTTAATGCTGTATTTTTTAACAGGTGTTGCTGTAGAAAGGGCATAGCACGCAAAACCTGCTATTGCTCCTACAGCTGTACCCTTTGCAATTGATTTCATATTCATATTATTCTCCTTGAAAATACCGTCTTTACGGCTGACGGTAAGCCAAGTCACCGAATAATTTCGGTACATTCATATTTTCTGCCGTAAATCTTATATTATACATGGTGAAACAAAATGCATAATCTTAACATTGTTCTTGTAGAACCGCAGATACCTCAGAATACAGGGAATATTTCCCGAACTTGTGCCGTGACAGGTGCAAGACTTCATCTTGTAAGACCGTTCGGTTTTGAGATTACCGACAAACATCTTAAACGTGCAGGTCTTGACTACTGGGACAAGCTTGATATAACATATTATGACAATTTAAATCATTTCTTTGAAAAAAATGCAGGCGGAAACTTTTTTTATTTTACGACAAAAGGTAAAAATGTACATAGTGATATGGAATATCCCGATAATTCTTATCTTGTTTTCGGTCGTGAGGACAAGGGACTTCCCGAAGAACTTCTTTATAACAATCCTGACAACTGTGTGAGAATACCTATGAGGAATGAATTACGCAGTCTTAATCTTTCAAATTCCGTTGCAATAGCAGTGTATGAAGTTCTCAGACAGTGGGAATATCCCGACCTTTCACGTGAGGGAAGACTTACAAAATACGAATGGTAAAGGAGAAAAATAATGAGTAAAATTATGATTATGACGGACTCATGTTGTGACCTTGACAAAAAAACTATTGCAGAGCTGGGAATAAAAGTTCTGCCGTTTACACTTACACTCGGCGGTGAGAGTTTCAGGGAGATTTTTGACAAGTCCACACAGGAAGTCTATGAAATGATGTCCCATACCGACGAAATCCCGAAACATTCCCAGATATCTCCCGTAACCTTTGAAGAATCTTACAGGGAACTTTATGAACAGGGTTATACTGATATTATTTCCGTATCGATAAACAGTCAGGGATCAGGAACTTATAACAATTCGATTATCGGAAAAAATGATTTCTTTGAAAATAATCCCGAAGCAAAGGAAAAAATAAGAATTTTTAATCTTGATTCAAAATGTTATACTATTTTTTATGGTTATCCGATTATGGAGGCGGTCAAAAAAATACGCAAGGGTGCGGAAGCAGAGGATATTGTGGCATATCTTGAAGAATGGTTTGACGTGTGTGCAATTTACGCTGTTCCGTACAGTCTGAAGTATGCGAGAAAATCGGGAAGAATTTCCGCCGCCGCTGCTTTTGCGGGTGAACTTCTCGGACTGAAACCAATTATTGAGTTTGCAGACAACGGCACAAAAACCGTTGACAAGATAAGAGGCGAAAAAAATATTGTTCCGAAACTCGTGGACTGTGTGGAAAAGCGTATGATTCCGCAGACACCGTACATAATAATACACGGTCGGGATTTGACTCTTGCTAAGGAAGTTGAAAAGGAACTTTCAAAAAGGGTGGGACGTAAGGCAGAAATGTTCAATCCGATAGGTGCGGCGGTTGCTGCCAATATAGGAACGGATTTGGTGGCTGTGCTTGTCCGCCGTAAAGAAAAATAATAAAAAGGGAACGTTTTTCAGCGTTCCCTTTTATATAATTACTGCTTCTTGTAAGAATCAATCATTTTCTTTACCATGTTACCGCCGATTGAGCCAGCCTCTCTTGAAGTAAGGTCACCGTTGTAACCGTCCTTGAGGTTAATGCCGAGTTCGTTAGCGGACTCCATCTTGAATCTTTCGAGAGCCTCTCTGCCCTTCTGTGTCATACCACCGTTATTGTTGTTGTTATTATTGCTGTTGCTCATTGTTAATTTCTCCTTTGAAAAATTGATTTATTGATGCCGTGATAGTATTATGACACATCATAAGCGGAATATTTATGGTAATTTATTCCTTGAAATCATATTTGTCAAGAAAATTATGGACACCTGCATTGTCCTTGTAAGCTATAATAGTATTAAGATTTACATTTTCGACACTGCGGAAAATATTTTTTTCAACCTGCGGATTGATTTTTTTCAGGTCTGCGATAAGATTCTTTATTTCAAGTCTTTTGGACACTGAGCGTCCGTCGGGTTCACAGGTTGTGCAGTTTTCGGTGAATCTGCACGCACACTGTATAAAATGCAAATCGTTGTAGTCTCTCCAGTGCTTTATGTCGGCTTCACGGACGAGGTAAAGCGGACGGATAAGTTCCATTCCCTCAAAATTCGTGCTGTGGAGTTTCGGCATCATGGTCTGAACCTGTCCGCCGTAAAGCATACCCATAAGTATCGTTTCAATAACGTCGTCAAAATGATGACCGAGGGCTATTTTGTTACAGCCGAGTTCCTTCGCCTTATTATATAGGTATCCTCTTCGCATTCTTGCACAGATATAACAGGGATTTTTTTCAATATTGAAAACCGATTCAAATATATCAGATTCAAAAATATTTACTGGAATATTCATAATTTCCGCATTTTTAATAATCATTTCAAGATTTTCAGACTTATATCCGGGGTTCATTACAAGATATTCCACATCAAACGGAAATTTGTCGTGACGTTTTAATTCCTGAAAGAGTTTTGCCATAAGCATTGAGTCCTTACCGCCAGAAATACATACCGCAATTCTGTCATTTGGAAGAACAAGTTTATATTCGTTTATCGCTTTTGTGAATTTACACCATATGGATTTCTTGAATTTTTTCCGCAGACTTTTTTCAATATTTTCTATGATTTCATTATTCAATTAAAAAATTCCTTTCTGATATAATAAAAAGGACAGTCCCGAAGAACTGCCCTTTAAAAAATGCTTGTCCTGTACTAATGGATTAGCCGAGTTCAGCGAAATACTTGATAGTTCTTACCATCTGTGATGTGTAAGAATTTTCGTTGTCGTACCATGAAACAACCTGTACTTCATAGAGGTCGTCAGCAATCTTGGAAACCATTGTCTGAGTAGCATCGAAGAGTGAACCGTACTTCATGCCGATAACGTCAGAAGAAACAATCTGGTCTTCATTGTAACCGAAAGAAGCAGAAGCAGCAGCCTTCATAGCAGCATTGATGCCGTCAACTGTAACGTCTGCACCCTTAACAACAGCTGTAAGGATAGTTGTTGAACCTGTCGGAACGGGAACTCTCTGTGCAGAACCGATAAGCTTGCCGTTGAGTTCAGGAATTACAAGACCGATAGCCTTAGCAGCACCTGTTGAGTTAGGAACGATGTTAGCAGCACCAGCTCTTGCTCTTCTGTAGTCACCCTTTCTGTGAGGACCGTCAAGAATCATCTGGTCACCTGTGTAAGCGTGAATTGTTGACATGATACCGCTCTGGATAGGAGCATAGTCATTAAGAGCCTTAGCCATAGGAGCGAGGCAGTTTGTTGTGCATGAAGCAGCAGAGATGATTGTATCTTCAGCTGTAAGTGTGTTTTCATTTACGCTGAAAACAATAGTGGGGAGGTCATTGCCTGCGGGAGCAGAAATAACAACCTTCTTAGCACCTGCATCAATATGAGCCTGAGCCTTAGCCTTTGAGCAGTAGAAACCTGTACACTCAAGAACTACGTCAACACCGATTTCACCCCAGGGGAGTTCAGCAGCATTAGCCTTAGCATAGATTGTAAGAGTCTTGCCGTCAACAGTGATTGTACCTGCTTCATCATCAGCAGAAACAGTGTGAAGATTTTCACCGATTTTTCCACAGTAACCGCCCTGAGCAGTATCATACTTGAGAAGCTGAGCGAGCATTGAAGGCTTAGTAAGGTCATTGATTGCAACTACCTCATAACCTTCAGCATCAAACATCTGTCTGAATGCAAGACGACCGATACGGCCGAAACCATTAATAGCAACTTTAACTGACATTGGAAAATTACCTCCTAATAAATTTATATTTATATTATAACTCAGTCT
>CAMWVV010000115.1 GCA_947177755.1 uncultured Ruminococcus sp.
AGCCGATAGTTCTTGAAAGAGGAGCGGACGTTGAGTCAAGGTGTAAGGCGGTTGAAAAGTTCCGTTCAGGAGGAAAACAAGACCCCGAGTGTAATGTACAGTTTGGCGAGGGCGGAGCAGGGACTTTTTCCGACGGAAAACTTACCACAGGCATAAAAGACAAACGCATTGAATGGATTCTTGAAAAACTCGTTGAATTTGGTTCGCCCGACGAGATAATTTATCTTGCAAAGGCTCATATAGGCACAGACAATCTGCGAAACGTCGTTAAAAATATTCGTGAAGAAGTGAAAAAATATGGCGGTGAAGTTCGTTTCAATGCGAAATTCTGCGGTTTTGATACTGATGTACACGGAATATCTGCGGTTGACTATATTGACGGAAACGGCAGTCATGTTATAAATACCAATAATCTTATACTGGCAACAGGTCATAGTGCAAGGGACGTTTTTGAAATGCTTTACAGTTGTAATGTAAAACTTTCACAGAAAAATTTTTCTGTAGGTGTGAGAATAGAACATCTGCGAAAAGATATAAATAAAGCTATGTACGGAGATTTTGCTGGACACCCCGTACTTAAATCAGCTGACTATAAACTTGCTGTTCATCTGCCGAACGGTCGCACACTGTATACTTTCTGTATGTGTCCAGGCGGAGAAGTCATATCTGCGGTATCGGAGGAAAAACGGCTTGCGGTAAACGGAATGAGTTGTTTTGCACGTGATGCGGAAAACTCAAACAGTGCATTATTAGTCGGCATAAATACGGACGACTATAAAAGCAGTCATGCCCTTGCTGGAATGTACTTTCAGCGTGAACTTGAGGAAAAGGCGTTTAAGGCAGGAGGAGCGGACTATTCTGCACCTGTAACACTGGTCGGTGATTTTCTGAACGGAAAAATTTCTGAGAGTTTCGGAAAGGTAAAGCCTTCATATCGTCCGACAGTAAAGTTTGCAAGTCCCGACAGTTATCTTCCCGATTTTGTGTGCGAAACCCTGAGGCTCGGCATAAAGGAAATGGGCAGGAAAATCAACGGATTTGATGACCCTGATGCAGTGCTTACAGGTATAGAAAGCCGAAGCAGTTCGCCCGTGCGTATTGACCGCAACGAAGATTTACAGTCCGTTTCCGTTGCAGGACTTTTTCCGTGCGGAGAGGGTGCGGGATATGCAGGGGGGATAATGTCGGCGGCAGTTGACGGAATGAAGTGTGCGGAGGCTGTAATAAAAAATTTAAATAAAGGAGAAAAATTATGAAAGTAAATGTAATCGGCGGTGAAATGAATATACACGAAATCGACGAATATATAAAATATGTCAATAAAAAATATGTCGGAAGACAGATAAAACAGCTTGATATTATTATTGACGGTGAGTATATTGACCTTAAATGTTATTTCAAGGATACTGATTTTCAGCGTGCTTATCGTTCAGCTGACTATCTTGTAAACAGTATGGATAAGCTGAATGATGCAAAACAAAGTGAATTTGCACAGAAAAAACATCACAAAGTTTAAGGAGACTTTTAATGAATTTAACTAATATCGGGACAATAAAGGAAATTTTGTTCCGTCACGGATTCAGTTTTTCAAAGGGGTTGGGACAGAATTTTATAACCAACCCCGAAATATGTCCGAAAATAGCGGAAAACGGCAATGCAAAAGAGGGTTTCGGTATACTTGAAATAGGTACGGGAATAGGTGTTCTTACAGCTGAACTTGCAAAGCGTGCAGAGAAAGTTACTGCGATTGAAATTGACACAAGACTTCTGCCGATTCTTGACGAAACGCTTTCGGAGTTCGACAACATAAAAATTATTAATCAGGACGTTATGAAAGCCGACCTGAATAAAATAATCAGTGAGGAATTTGACGGTCTGCGTGTTGCCGTTTGTGCCAATTTACCGTATTATATCACTTCTCCTGTAATAATGATGCTGCTTGAAAACCGTCTGCCGATTGAGTCGATAACGGTCATGGTGCAGAAAGAGGCGGCACAAAGACTTTGTGCAGAAATCGGTACAAGAGAGTCGGGAGCGATTACGGTCGGCGTTAATTATTACGGCACGGTAAAACAGCTTTTCAGTGTTTCAAGGGGAAATTTTATGCCGTCGCCTAACGTTGATTCTGCCGTTATTAGAATTGACCTTGACCGTCGTTACAGACTTGACGAGGACGGCGAAAAGTTCTTTTTCAGTGTGGTGAAAGCAGGATTTTCACAAAGAAGAAAGACGGTTGCAAACGCACTTTCTTCACAAATGGGTGTCAGCAAAGAACAGGTTTACACGGCTTTGAGTGAGAACGGGCTTTCTGAAACCGCAAGGATTGAATCTTTAAACATGGAACAGTTAATAAAATTTTCCGAAAGTTTAAGGAGAATGAAATAATGTCAGGAAAATTGTATGGTGTAAGTGTCGGTTCGGGAGAACCTGAACTCATTACTTTAAAGGCGGCAAGGATAATCGACAGGTGTCGTGTTATAGCTGTTCCGAGGACAAACGGCGAAAAAACTGTTGCATTGTCGGTTGCGGAAAAAGCCGTTGACTTGTCGGATAAAAAAATCATATATATTGATTTTCCTATGGTGCGTGACAAAAAAATTCTTTCTGAAAACTATGAAAGAATTTCTGAAACTATCTGCCGTGAACTTGAAAAAAATGACGTTGCACTGCTGAATATAGGTGATGTTTCAATATATTCGACATTCAGTTATATTGCAGAACGTGTTGAAGCAAATGGATTTGAAGTTGAGATATGTGCAGGTGTAACAAGTTTCTGTGCGGTGTCGGCACTTGTCGGAAAACCTCTTGTAAAGGAAAACGAATCACTTCATATTATGCCGTATAATGCTGAAAACGTCAGGAATTGCAATTTTTCGGACGGAACTTATATAATAATGAAGTGCGGTAAAAATTCGTCGGAACTTATAAAAATTCTGCGTGAAAAAGGTCTTGCGGAAAGGACTTATGCGGTTGAAAACTGCGGTCTGACGGACGAACATATTTATAATAATATTGACGAAATAGGGCAGTGCGGATATTTTACTGTATTTGTGGTGAAGAGTGACGATGTTTGAGGAATATGTATATAAAGGAAAACAGAAACTGAGGTGCGGTTATACTACGGGTTCGTGTGCGGCAGGAGCATCAAAGGCAGCCGCCGAAATGCTTCTGACAGGGAAAATTGTCTGTAGTACCGAGATTATGACACCAAAGGGAATAAAGCTTAATCTTGAAATAAGTGGACAGAAAATCAGTGATGGCAGTGCTTTGTGCTGTGTGGTGAAAGACAGCGGTGACGACCCCGATATTACGAACGGAATAAAAGTATTTTCTGAAGTTTCACTGACAGAAAAAGGTATTGAAATTTCGGGCGGTGAGGGAATCGGAAAAGTCACAAAAGAGGGTCTTGACCAGCCTGTAGGCGAATGGGCGATAAATTCCGTTCCACGAAAAATGATTAAGTCCGCACTCAAGGAAACTGCTGAATTTTATGAATATTACGGCGGATTTAAAGTGGTTATTTTTGTACCGAACGGTGCAGAAATTGCGAAAAAGACATATAATTCAAGAATAGGAATAATCGGGGGAATTTCTATTATCGGAACTAACGGAATAGTTGAACCCATGAGCAATACCGCACTTATCGAAACAATCCGCACGGAAGCAAAGGTCAGACGTTTGGCAGGTGACAGAAATATGCTTCTCACTCTCGGAAACTATAGTGACAGTTTTGTGCAGTCGGAAATGCCGTTTTCACTTGAAAGAAGTATAAAGTGTAGCAATTTTATAGGTGAGGCTGTTGACATCGGTCTTGAAACAGGTTTTGAAAGCATACTTATTTTAGGTCATATAGGTAAAATGGTAAAACTCGGTGCAGGTATAATGAATACACATTCCGCAAACGCTGATGGCAGAATGGACGTTCTTGTTACCTGTGGTGTACTTGCAGGCGTGGAAACTGATATACTGAAAAAAATTCCGTCCTGTGTAACTGTTGATGCTGCACTTGATATATTACGTCGGGCAGGGGTTATGGAAAAAGTTCTGCAAATTCTTGCGGAACGTGTAGACTATTATCTCAGTGCAAAAGTTAAAAACGAAATAAAAACAGCTGCGGTTATTTTTTCGTACAAGCATAGTATCACTATAAAGACAAAACACGCTGATACACTTATAAAGGCAATTTCGGAGGAATAAAAAAATGGTGAATTTTGTAGGAGCAGGCTGTGGAGCAGTTGACCTGATAACGCTAAGAGGAAAAAGACTTATTGAAGAAGCAGACGTAATAATTTATGCAGGTTCGCTTGTCAATCCCGAACTGCTTGAATTTGCAAAGCCTGAATGTGAAATACACAACAGTGCTTATATGACTTTGAGTGAAGTTATTTCCGTTATGGAAAAAGCCGAAAAAGACAACAAAAATACTGTAAGACTTCATACAGGTGACCCGTCATTATACGGTGCAGTCCGTGAACAGATGGACGCACTTTCAAAGCTTGGTATAAAATATGATGTGTGTGCTGGGGTTAGTTCTTTCTGCGGAGCAGCAGCGGCACTCAGAGCGGAGTACACACTTCCCGACGTTTCGCAGACTGTAATTATCACACGAATGGCAGGGCGTACGCCTGTACCAGAAAGCGAGAGCATAGAAAAACTTGCATCACATCATGCGACTATGGTTATTTTTCTCAGTACAGGTATGCTTAAGGAACTTTCCGAAAAACTTATTGTAGGCGGTTACAGTGAGAACACCCCTGCGGCGATAGTCTATAAGGCAAGCTGGAAAGACGAAAAAGTTATGCGGTGTACAGTTAAAACGCTTGCCGAAACTGCACGCACAAACAATATAAAAAAGACCGCTCTTATAACTGTCGGGGATTTTCTCGGTGATGATTATTCACTTTCAAAACTCTATGATGCATCATTTACAACGGAGTACAGAAAATGAATATTTCGGTTATTTCACTTACGGAAAACGGTCGTATTCTTTCTGCCGAATTAGGCGGTTTTCTGAAAAATAACCATACTGTAAGGCGGTATTGTTTCAGAAAGCACACCGACGAATCAGCCGAAATTTTTGATAATATTTATCAGCTTACAGGTGATATTTTTTTAAAGTCCGACGCACTGATTTTTATATGTGCCTGCGGAATTGCCGTCAGGGCAGTTTCTTCACATATTGTTTCAAAAATTTCAGACCCTGCCGTTATTGTTACAGACGACTGCGGAAAATTTGTAATTCCTATACTTTCGGGACATATCGGCGGTGCAAACAGACTTTCTGAAATAATTGCCGAAAAAATAAACGCTGTTCCTGTTGTGACGACGGCGACGGACACAGGTAAAAAATTTTCTCCCGATTCTTTTGCGGTATCAAATAATCTGATTATTACAGACATGAAAAATGCTAAGAAAATTGCTTCGGCAGTACTTGACGGCGAAAAAATTGGTCTTGTAAGTGACTATGAATGCAGAAATATTCCCGACGGAATATTTCTTGAAAATACTTGCCGTACAGGAATATGTATAAGTGAAAATGCCGACATAAAGCCTTTTCCCGTTACACTTAATCTTGTCCCGAAAAATTTAATTATAGGGATAGGGTGTAAAAGGGGTGTTTCATGTGGTACTATTGAAAAGAGAATTTCGGAAAGTCTTATATCTGCGGAACTGTCTGCGGAGAGAATATGTGGAGTTGCGACCGTTTACCTGAAAGCCGACGAAAAAGGTATTAATGAATATTGCAGAAAAAATAATTTTGTTCTGAAATGTTTTACAGCTGACGAACTTATGGGCGTACAGGGAGATTTTACACCGTCGGAATTTGTCCGTAAGACGACAGGGACAGACAATGTATGTGAAAGAAGTGCGGTAATTTGCAGTAGTGGACGACTTGTAATGCGAAAGAACGCAGGTGACGGTGTGACGGTTGCTGTTGCTGAAAAGCCTGTAATTATTGATTTTGAAAGGAATATTTTATGAAACTTTATGTTGTGGGATTCGGCGGTGGAAGTCATCAGGGCATGACGATAGAGGCGGAAAAGGCTTTAAAAAACAGTGATATTATAGTTGGATATACTGTGTATACGGAACTTGTTAAAAAAATCTTTCCAGAAAAGGAATATATTTCAACGGGAATGAAACAGGAAAAAGACCGTGTTAAAATCGCTCTTGAAAAATCTGCGGAAAGGAATGTTTCAATAGTTTGCAGTGGTGACAGCGGAGTTTACGGAATGGCAGGTCTTGCAATTGAAATGTCACGGAATTTTCCAGAAACCGATATTGAAATAGTTGCAGGTGTCACTTCTGCATTGAGCGGTGGTGCGGTACTCGGTTCACCTCTTACACACGACTTTGCTGTTATAAGTCTTTCGGATTTGCTTACACCTGCGGAAAAAATAATTAAAAGAGTACGCTGTGCTTCCGAAGCCGATTTCACGATAGTTATTTATAATCCGTCGTCAAAAAAGCGTGCTGGCTATCTGCGTAAAGTCTGTGACATAATGCTTGAATACAAGTCACCCGAAACGGTATGTGGTTACGTCCGCAATATAGGCAGGGACGGACAGTCAAGCCGTATTCTTACACTTGCCGAACTCCGTGAAACTGCGGTTGATATGTTTACGACCGTTTTTGTCGGCAATTCCGAAACAAAGGTTATAAACGGAAAAATGGTAACACCGAGAGGTTACGGAAATGTGTGAACTGCTTATTTTCGGCGGAACGACAGAGGGCAGAAAGCTTGCGGAGTTCTGTGATGAAAAAAATATACCTACCCGTATATGTGTAACTACGGATTATGGTGCGGAACTTCTGCCGAAAAGCGTAAATATAAAAATAACTGTCGGACGGCTTGACGTTGTTCAGATGAGAGAAATTATTATTGAAAACAGATACAGGTATGTCGTTGACGCTACACACCCTTATGCTGTTGAGGCTACAAAAAATATAAAGTCTGCGTGTGCGGAAACGGACGTTGAATATATAAGGCTTGTCCGTGAGAGTGCAGAAGTTTCCGACGGAATTATTGCGGAAAATATGGACGTTCTTGTTGATATTCTTAATCGGAATGAAAAAATTATTTTAAGCACTCTCGGAAGTAAGGAAATCGCCAGACTTACAGAAGTAAGAAATTTCCGTGAAAGAATATGGTTGAGGGTACTTCCGACGGATAATATCAGAAGTTTTTGTGTAAATCTCGGCTACGACGAAAACAGGCTTATATTACGAAAAGGACCTTTTACAGAAGAAGAAAATATCAGTCATATCAGACAGAGTGGTGCAGAAATTATTGTCACAAAGGAAAGCGGTGTAACAGGCGGTTATCCTGAAAAAGTGTCTGCATCAGAAAAATGCGGTATTGATTTGATTGTGCTGAAAAGACCGTCTGAAAAAGGCAGTAATATTGAGGAAGTAAAAAAATTTATAGAAAAAATTTACGGAGGTGTCTGAAATAAAAGTTTACATAGTCGGAACAGGCATGGACGGTATAAAAACACTTACCCTTGAAGCATTTACAATTATAGATTCCGCAGATGTTCTGATTGGTGCGGGACGTATGCTTGAACCGTTTAAACATCTTAATAAGAAAATGATATGTGAATATTCAGCTGAGAAAATAGCGGACTATATACACAATTGCGAATATGATAAAATTGTTGTGCTGATGTCAGGTGACTGCGGATTTTACAGCGGAGCAAAGAAACTTGCGGAAATTTTTGACTGTGAAATTATCAGCGGAATTTCAACACCTGTTTATTTATGTTCAAAAATCGGCAGACAGTGGGAAAATATGAAATTTGTCAGTCTGCACGGAAGATACGGAAATATCGCCGTAAACGTCATGCAGAATGAACAGTGTTTCTTTCTGCTCGGCGGAAAAATCACACCTGCGGAAATTTGCAGGACACTTTGCCGTTACGGTCTTGGTGATGTAGGTGTTTTTGTGGGTGAAAATCTTTGTTACGAAAATGAACGTATAATATCAGGTACGGCGGAAAGTATACAGGACGTTCAATGCGGAAATCTCTGTGCGGTGATTACGGAAAATAAAAACTATATGAAATATGTTCCGTCAGGAATCGGTGACGAAAATTTTATAAGAACTGAAATTCCCATGACAAAGGCGGAAGTGCGTGCTGTTGTGATTTCAAAGCTTAATATCGGCAGTGAAAGTATCTGCTGGGACATAGGCTGCGGTACGGGTTCGGTATCGGTGGAAATGGCTTTGAAG
>CAMWVV010000116.1 GCA_947177755.1 uncultured Ruminococcus sp.
GACCATTGGTTTTCTGCATGCGGCTATTATTAATCTAAAGTGGAATTGCTGTAATTGAGAATTTTCGCACACTAAATCAGGAAAAAGCAGATACATTTCTTTTACTTAGCAGTATGTCGAATAAGTCGAATAAATAGTATCAATTGTTTTATGTAATGTATTAATAATTAACTATAATTTCCTCCCTCTTTAAGAGTGCAGGAGATTTATTTTTTGTCAACTTTCAAATTATAAAGATTCCTATTCGTCATATATTATAGCATATAGTTGCTCTAAAGTCGACTTCTAAATGATATAATTTCTATAACAGGAAACTGAAGGAAGCAATGATATGTACAACTTCGGATTATTGTTGAAACAGCTTAGAGAGAACAAAGGCTTGACTCAACAGCAACTGGCTGAAAAAATTAACAGAAACAAGACAGTTATCAGCAAATATGGAAATAATCTTCTTGCACCTACACTTGAAACACTAATACAGTTTTCAGTCATATTTAATGTATCACTGGATTACCTTGTAGGACTGCATGTAAATAAGTCGGTTTCATTGGATGAACTGAATGAAAATCAGGAGCAAATTATTCTTGCACTGTTACAGGAATTTAAATCAGGAATAAATTCAAATATCAAAGGCTTATCTAGTCACCAATTAGAGCTGATAAAAGAATTCATATAAAACAAAAACTTCCAAACAGATTTATATCTGTTCGGAAGTCATGTATACTATTATATTCCTTCAATTATGCATTCGTTTTAGTGTTTTCAGATACTCTTTCTGTTCATCACTGATACGATAGCTTTCTCTTGCCTTTTGAATCGTCTTGTTACGTGTCCATGTATCCAGATGATTTTCCTCAATGATTCTGACAGCAGCATCATACTGTTTTGCAAGTGCCGTTGCAAAATACCATGCTCTCATCATGTTGACATAGTATTCTTTGCTCTGAACCTCTGTGGCCAGATTCAGATATTCCAGTTTGAAATACTCATCTAGATACCATCGCATCAGCATACCAATACCGAAACGAATTGTATATGTCTTATCTGAAACAATCCATTTTCTGACTTCTTCTATCAGTCTATCTGGATATTTTCTGAAAACTTTTGGTCTGAGCTGGTCACATGTCGCCCAGTTATCGACATAAGGCAGAAAACTTGTCAGTTCTGCTATGGCTTTATCATAGTCTTTCATCTCCGAAATCAAGAATGCATGGAGCTGATTTTCCTCAAAATACTGATGCGGCAGAGTTTTAAAAAATGCAGATACTTTCTCTGATTTCGCCAGTTCTTTAGCAAATTTGCGAAGTTCTGGCGTTCTGACACCAATGATAAAATCTTTGTCAATATTCGGAATCAATTTTGCATTGAAATTCCTATATTCCATGTCCTGAAGTGAAAGCAGTTTTTTCTGAATTGTCATAATATAAATGCACTCCCTCCTTATAGATTTCAGCAAATCGGCAACACAGAAGAAATATTTTCTTTCTTCTGCAATAAATAAAATGATGCATACTGCATACGTTCAGCTTGTTTCTGCATTAATTTCTGATGCAAACTTTCCTGATGTGTCAATACAAACATCTGACAGATTGTATGATTCTGACCACACAGTTCTGCCATTTCCAGAATCATTTGTGTGACAACAGAAGTTGTTTTGCTGTCGAGTCCGCTGACAGGGTCATCTAGCACAATAATTTTATCCTGATTCCGGTCAGGATTTTTCTCATACGCTAATTGACAGAAATAGATAAAAGCAAGAAATTTTTGCTCCCCTTCGCTAAGATTTTCAGCAATACTTTCATCAGAGCGGATAATCTGACAGCTATTCTGATTCTGTGGGTGTTTCCGGATATAAAAACCTTGAAATCCTGTATGTTTCAGAAGCTGATTCATCTTTTCTATTGTAGATTCTGTATTCATCATCTGACTATTCAGCGCAGAAATTTGAACAGATAAGCCATTTATTTGTCTTTGATAATCTATTGACTGGGCTTGCAGAAACTGCATTTCCTGACGGAGACAATTAGATTTATTATGATAAGCAATGACATCCTGCTGTAACAGGAAAGCAATATGATTCCAGATTATCTCATGACATTCTCTCCGTTTTTGGTTCTGCTGTGATACAATTTGATTATTTTGGTAAACAGCTTGATTGATTGTATGAATTTCTTTATTGATTTCTTTCATGACAGACTGTACAGATTCCAGTTCAGCCGGAACAGAAGGATTTTCTATCTTATTTTGAATGATTTGCAGATTCCGTTTGATTTGTTGTTTCAGCAAATTCATTCGGTTCAGATAGATTTTATTATCTGCCTTTGGAAAACATTCTTTCAGATTTTCCTGTAAAGGAATATATAATTGATTCGCTTTCTGACGATAAATTTCATATATTTGCTTTAACTTCTGGAGTTTTTGCTGATACTGTTCATCAAAACAGACAGTGAGCTGAGATTCAAAATCATCTGGAAGTTTCTGCTGACAGTATGGGCAGACCTCATCTGCTGATATTGAAAATTTTTCATGTCCATGCTGTACCCAATCAACCGCCTGAATGGCTTTCATAAACTGCGAAAACGCACTGTCTGAACTGCTGACAATCGATTCAGATAAAAGCTCCAGACCAGAAATCTCTTCAAATACTGATATATCCGAAATATCCTGATAAAATCGATAAATCCGTGCAGTTTCATCAAAAGCAGTCTGATAAAATTCTGAAATATCATTCAGATTATATAGCTTTCCCGTTCCATATTTCAGAACAGTATTAGCGAATTTAATTTTTGTTTTTGCACCTTTCTGTGTTTTTTCAAATTTCTGACGAATATCTTTTGCTTGTTTCCAGCATACTTCCTGGAAATCATGAAATAATAATTCTTGTTTCTTATGGACAGTTTCCAACTCTGAAATTGTCTTGGAAAGTGCTGCTTCCATTCTTGTTCTCTGTGATTCCAGATTTTTTAATTTTTTCTGCAATTCGGCATTCTGCTGACTGACTGTAAAAATCCCAGGCAGATTTGCATATTGCTGAATATTTTGCTGTACAAACTCGTGACAGTATACCAGAATTTCATAATCAGCAACAGATTTTCCCGTTCTGAATTTCAAAGTTTCGGCTTTCCAGATAGTTTCTGCGATGGTAGATTTTCCGGTTCCGTTATCCCCATAGATGAAATTCAGACGGGTTGGCATGAATTTTTCTTGATGAAATACCGCAGTATTCAGCAAAATTTCTGTGATTTCTGATATTTCTTTCATGATAGCCTCCTGAAATACAAATCCGGCAGAAGAACAGCGGATTCTTCTGTATCTTCTTTTCCTTTCCATGCAATGATAAAATGTACTTCCGCACGGAATGGCTGATAACCCTGTCTGATAAGATTCTGCATTTTTTCCTGAAATTTATTGGAAAATTGCAGTAATGGAATAAACTGATGCTGATGATAGATTCCAAGATACTTTCCCTGCCATGCGAGCAGTTTTCCACTCTGCATAGATAAAATTATTCTCTTTTTGTCTTTAAAAAAATTAAGCCATACATCACGCATAGAAAGCTGAATTTTCAGAAATTCTGGTTTTTGATAAACAGTCATATTTTGACAGAATTCAATATCATCAGAAATAAAACTATCCAGAAGATTTTGATTATAATGTATATGCAGATTCTTTTTTGCTCTGGTCATAGCAACATAGAGTGTTCTTTTTTCTTCGTCGGTGTGTATATGATAATCATCCAGCATAATATAAACACTGTCGAATTCCCTGCCTTTCGCTTTATGCATTGTTGAAACGATAACCGCTCCCTGTTCTAGTTGACAGAAATCCTCTAACCGGGATTCATGCAGAAAACAAGTTAAATCAGAAATATAATATCTTTCATTTACATTTTCAAATGTTTCAAGAATTTCGAGAATCAAAGGTAGATTTCTACTTGCTGAATAACAATTTTTCAGTCCTTCTTTTGCAGAATCCCAGAGTGTTTTTGAAATAACAGGAGAATTTCGCTTCTGTTCCAATATTTTCAGAAAATACCGGATTTCAGCGATATGGTAAATATCAAAGCCTTCGTTACTCTGAATCAGTCTTACAGGAATATTTTTTTGTATGAGAATGCCCATAATGCACAAAGCCTGCTGATTCGTTCCGGTCAGAATACAAGTTGTCCCCTGTCTAGATTCTAGCATATCCATCACAACAGCAGATTCCAGATTCCTGCTTTGATACTGAATTAATTTTACAATTCCTTTGGATTTGTTAACAGCAAGAACAGGCTGATTCTTCATGCGATTTGAGAGTGTTTTCACAAATGAATTGGCAAACTCAATAATTTTCCAGTCACTCCGATAATTATCAAGCAAATCATACTGTACAGCATGATAATTCTGCACCAGAGAATAAAAGTACTTTGAGTTTGAACCTCTGAACTGATAAATATTCTGATCATCATCACCAACAGCAATCACATGAATGTCTTCATTTATTTTCATTAACGCTTCAATTAAGGCGAATTCGTTTACGTCCATATCTTGCGCTTCGTCAATGACAAGTACCATCTTGGAAATTTGATTCGGTTCAACCTCTCCACTTTTTATCATTTCGACAGCATTCTTGACAATATTTTCAGAGTCTTGAATATTTCCGATTTTTCCTAGCAAATCAAAACAATAAGAATGGAATGTCTTGATTTCGACAAATGGCACAGCATTTCTAATCAATTCTTTTAGACGATTTCTGAATTCTGTTGCAGCAGCTCTGGAAAAAGTCAGCATCAGAAGCTGTTCATGCTTGACATCTTCCAGCAGTAACAACGATGCTAATTTATGAATAAGGACTTTTGTTTTTCCGCTTCCGGGAGCAGCCGAAACGACAATACAAGAAGAAGTATTATCCTCGATAATTTTCTTTTGCGATTTTGAAAGTCCATCAAAAAGCTGGTGATATTTTGCAGGAGTCATATTTAATTCAATTTCTTTTTCCCTATCACCTGCGAAATATTTATGAATGAATTTTAGATAATCCATCTGAAAATAATCATTAACGAACTGCAAGGCCTGCTGATAATCTTTTGCCATCATATTGGCATATTCGCCCACAATATGAATCTGCTGAATTCGATGTTGATAGAATTCATTCAACTGTGCATAATCTTCCTTTTTGTATCGGATTCTATTATCCAACACAAGCCGTTGAATTTCCATACCACCATAAAACACCAAAAATCCGCCTTCCAATTTCATAGAGCCAATTTTCGACAGATATAACAACGCCTCTTCAATATCATCAGCCTGAATTTTTTCAGGATGATTCCTGTGATAGGCATTTTGCAATTCTAGAACGGAGAATAAAACCTGTATTTCTTCTTTATCCGTCTGAATTTCTTGACTTCTCCTGAACAGAATTTCTACAATCAACTCTGCAACAGAAAAGCAAAGCATTCGTTTCTTTCTGACAACATCTGTTTCTTTTTTCGGCTGTATATAAATTCGATTTGATACAGCATCTTGTTTTTTCAGGATATAGCCCCGAATCGTCCAATAATAGAAAATTGTCTGAATTGCTTTCACAGTAGAAAATTTTATACCACAAGAAAGTGCATTTTCATTGAGTTCTTTCAAATTGAAAACAGTTTCCTCTTCCGGAAAGATAGTCAACAAAAATTTTTCCAGAGCTATATATTTTTGCAGAATTTTCTGAGATTTATTTTTCTGTTCATTCCGGCAGATATAAGCAGTCAAATCTTTAGAATCTGCAAGAATACTTTCCTCACGCAGTCTTTGAATGATTTGAATGATTTCTTTCTTTTCCAGTCCCAATAAATCAGCAAGATAATCTATACGAGATTCAGCATCTGCATTGCCAGCATTGGCAATACTTCGACTTGAAATCAGAGATTTGATGATTCTTTTGGCATTCATACGTTCGTTATCATCCAGAAATCTTTCAGAATTATCAATTCTGTTTGCAGCTTCGGTCATATTTGGAATCAGAATGCTTGTTGCATAGACTCTTGGAACATTCTTTCCACGCTTGACATATCCGGCATTTTCAAGAGCCTGTATTGCTGATTTGACACGTGTTTCCATATCTGAACCAGTATCATCCCAACCGGCTTGACGAGCAATTTCAAGAGGGGAACAGTATAGCATTTTTTCTCTGGTCATGTTCTTAATTGCTGTCCAGACCTGCTGAATTTCTCTAATGCTCAATTTTGTTTGATTTAATAGCATGAAATGCTTGTCTAAGTCGCTGTCATGATATAATACATAACATTCTGCCTGAAGATTCTGGTCACGTCCGGCACGTCCTGCCTCCTGAACATAATTTTCAAGTGAATCAGAAATATCATAATGAATCACAAGCTTGACATTAGATTTATCTACACCCATGCCAAATGCTGATGTAGCAACAATGACTTGAATTTCATCATTGATAAAAGCATTCTGATTTTCCTGTTTGATGGCACTTTCCATTTTTCCGTTGAAAGGTTTTGCCTTGATACCATCTTGTGAGAGTTTTTCAGCTAATTCATAAGTACGTTTTGTTCTTGAAACATAGACAATTGTTGGACATTTTTTCATTTCAATCATATTCCGCATAGTTGTATATTTCTGGTCATCAGAATCCATGTGCAGAACTTCATAGCGCAAATTCTGTCTTGTGGAATCCGTGGCGAAAAGTTGCAATTCAAGATTTAATTTTCTCTTGAAGTAATCCTTAATATCACTGATAACTTTCTGTTTAGCGGTTGCTGTAAAGCAAGATACTGGAATTTGACAGCCGTTTCTTTTTTTCTCTTGCAATTCTCGAATGAAATCCCCGATATACAAATAATCTACTCGAAAATCCTGTCCCCACGCTGAAAAACAATGTGCTTCATCAATAACAAATCTTGCAATATTTCGGGATAAAAATAATCTTTCAATCGTTTTGGAACGCAAAGACTCCGGCGAAATATATAAAACAGATGCTATTCCATTGGCAATACGTTCAAGAGCTTCGGCACGTTCAATGGGACTTAACAAACCATTAATTGTAACTGCTTCGGCAATATTACGCTTTTCGAGATTATCTACTTGATCTTTCATAAGTGATTGCAAAGGCGAAATCACGATTGTTAAGGCTCTTGAAAATTCTCCTGCCATGAGTGCAGGAATCTGAAACGTCAAGGATTTTCCGCCTCCTGTCGGGAATACTGCTAACAACGATTCATTCCGAACAGCAGCATTGACAGCGTTTTCCTGTAAAGGTTCACCATGATATTTCCGGAAATCTTCATAGTCGAAAATTTCTTTCAAGTATTTTTTTGCATTGAATTTTTCCATACAATAACGGCATTTTCCACAGGGATTACTTCTCAATTGTCTCATGATAGGTTCAATTCTGGGATAATTGATATGTACCCAATAGGGAATAATTGAATACTTGTCAGTCGCTGTAATCAATGCCAGACAATAAGCCAGTTCTATGGGATTTTCCTGAATCATCAGTTTAATATCTGCATTCTGACAAATCTGATTTTTAAAAAATTCCTGAATTTCTTCTGCAATATTGATATCAGGATAAATATTCAGATATTTCCAGAATCCTTTGAATTCCTCTTTTTCTGCCAGTAAACAGGCATAAATATTTCTGAGTTTTTCATCAAGATTCTGAAAAGCATTAATTTCATCAAAGAAAAGCTGTTTTGCTTTTTTTGCATCATTCAGCGGATTGTTGAGCTCATCCGTTTGGACTTTATCATCTTTCAGCAGTTTATGATATGGACGATTCGGAAATAAAAGCGGCGAAAGTGTCAGCGTATCTATCACATTACTGCCATCCGGATGATAAATATAATTCCAGTCATGTTTTAGAATGTTATGTCCGCATATGAACTGATAGCCCTGTATGAAAGTATCAAATTCATAGGTATTTTCTGTATGCAGTGTTTTATCAGAATCCGTAACTGTTCCATAATCCAGAACTTTCTTTGTTTTTGGATTGATTTCTATATCAATAAAAACTATATTTGAAGACTTTTTCATGCTATACCCATCTCACTTTCAGATAAATGATACTTACAGTATATCACAATTACAAATAAAATACAATATTTTCTCACATTTTTTTCTGAATGTTTGTAATGTTTCTCTTTAGAGTCTGTTCACATTAAAAAATAGCATCAAAAATCATAGCAAGCTGAACAA
>CAMWVV010000117.1 GCA_947177755.1 uncultured Ruminococcus sp.
TTGGCACAGAATATTATTGATGAACTTTCAGCATGGACAGAAGAAAATTTCAAAAAGTATGATTATTTAGTAATTATCGGATTATAAGAAAAAGGAGTGAAAAAAATGTCAGCACCATTAGCCGACAGAATCCGCCCGAAAACTCTTGACGACGTTGTAGGTCAGGAGCATATTTTAGGGAAAAACAAACCTTTGCGGAAGATAATAGAAAGCGGAACAGTACCGAACATGATTTTTTACGGAACGTCGGGAGTGGGAAAGACTACAGTTGCCCGTATAATAGCCGAAAACTGCGGTATGACACTTCACCGTCTGAACGGCACAACAGCATCTGTATCTGATATAAAGGAAGTTATCGCTGAAATCGGTACATTCGGAGCTGAAAACGGAATACTTTTATATCTTGACGAAATACAGTATTTAAACAAAAAACAGCAACAGTCCCTGCTTGAATACATCGAAAACGGAGATATAACGCTGATAGCCTCCACTACTGAAAATCCGTATTTTGCGGTATACAACGCCATTATAAGCAGATGTACGGTATTTGAGTTTAAACCCGTGAACGCTAATCAGCTTATCTCCGCAATAAAACGTGCTTTCAGAATACTTTCCAAAGAAAACAAAACGGAAATTATTTATGATGACGAAATTCTGAATATCATCGCTTACAACTGTGGCGGAGACGTACGCAAAGCAATGAACACCGCTGAACTTGCTGTTATGTGCGGTGACATTTCTGACGGCAGGGTGACAATAACTCCCGATTCACTTAAAATTATCGCACAGAAAAGCAATATGCGGTATGACCGTGACGGTGACCAGCATTTTGATATTCTTTCCGCATTTCATAAATCCGTGAGGGGTTCTGACGAAAATGCCGCACTTCATTATGCCGCACGTCTGATTGAAACAGGTGATATTGTTCCGCTTTGCAGACGTTTACTGTGCATTGCCTCGGAAGACGTGGGGCTTGCCTATCCGCAGGCAATTGTAATCACGAAAGTATGTGTGGATTCGGCTTTGCAGTTAGGACTTCCCGAAGCACGTCTGCCAATTGCAGAGGCAATAATTCTGCTTGCCACCGCTCCGAAGTCCAACAGCGTTTACACTGCCATAGATTCTGCCATTGATGACCTTAAAAACTGTGATTCACTTGACTTTCCACGACATTTGCAGAACTGTCATTTTGACGGAAAAGGTGCTGTTGTTTCGGGTCAGAATTATCTTTATCCGCACGATTTTCCCAATCATTACGTAAAACAGCAGTATCTTCCCGACGCTCTCAAAGGTCATGTTTACTATCATTTCGGCGACAACAAACAGGAACAGGCGGCACATATTTACCGTCAGAAAATTACTGAAAATAAATAACAACACAAAAAACCTCAGCCGATTCACACAATGCTGAGGTCTTTGCTTTATTCAATTTTCTCGTTACTGAAATACTCTTAGTGCCGTCAGGCAAGATATTAGCTCTTCATCTGTATCACCTTTTAATAAAATTTTTTTAAAAGATAATTTCACTTCTCATCGGAATCAGTCCTTGCTTAAAAGATTTGACCATATATCTCAAGACTAAACGTCATAATTCAAGATAATCCTGTATCTCAAAACATTATTATATATGAAACCGTTTTCTATTCAGCAATACGTCCGCTCTACGATTGAAATTCATACCCTTTACTCTTCACTAATCGGAACAAGCTTAAAAGCCTATATTCCCCAACAGTATCAATTCAACCATTCAGCAAGCCCGTCGGCTTCACGCTGCTGTTCTTCATTACACTCCATCGGACTCACTCACCTTTCCGCTTTAACTAATTCACATTGAGGAAAACCTCAAACCAAGTAAATTCAGCTTTGGGAACTCTTTCACTGTTCCCCTTTCGTTGTATATATAATATCACACTTTTTGTGATTTGTCAACAGTAATTTTAAAGAAAATGATATATTTTAGTATATTTCAGCAATTTGTACAACAGACAGTTATATATATAATGCATTATGCACAAACAGCAATACGCCTCATATTTCCACTTGAAATTTTGTCGGATATAGTGTATAATGTGTATATTATAAGGCTTATGCCTGGATTGGAGATTAATATGTCTGAAATGAATGAATTTACACCCGAACTTTTTGAACTTATTGATGAACATGGCAATAAAAGAAATTTTGAAGTTCTTGATTCTGCCGAACTGAACGGCGAGCAGTATTTTGCCATGCTTCCCGCTATCGAAGATGAAAATTTTCTCAACACAAACCTTGAACTTATCATTTTAAAGGTGATTGAAGAAAACGGCGAAGAAGTCCTTGCTTCAATTGACGACGACAACGAATTTCAAGAAGTGTACAACTATTTTATCAATGATATAGAAGACGCTTATGAAAATGAGGACGACTGGGAATGGGTATAATCCTTTGATTATATCACCTGAAATCAAAAACTACTGAACATAAAAATAACAACAGTACATAATTTTACGGGACGGATAAAAATTTCCGTAACGCAAAACAGAAAAAGTCCGTACACCGAAAGATGTACGGATTTTTTTCAAATCAACCGATTTTTTCAAGTCTGAGATTATAGAGAGTGACATTATATGAATCCTTACCGCCTATCTGCAAGACAATTTCCGCACTGCTGTCTGATTTTTCTGCTGTGAACTCTGCTTCAAAAGGTGCTTTCTGACCTGTTCCCTTGAAAGTGTCACTGAAATAGATATTTGACTTGTCGGCGCTTCTTATCAATACGGGAATTTCTTCGCCGTCGGTTGTTGATATTTCAAAAGTAAGCCTGTATTTTCCGTCCTTTTTAAGACCGATTCCTGAAATCAATGCTTCTATCGATTCGTCAGACGTTCCGCCGTTGACTACATTAATCCAGAAAGACTTGTCATAATCTGAAAAATAAGTGGCAGCGTTGGCATCGCCGACAGTGGAAAGACTGTATTCCGCATCTGATGCAACGTCAAGACCTATCTGGTCGGACTCCTTACCGAGAGCATTACAGATTTTATCCGCAAGGATATACGCATTTTTCTGCTGAGTAACTTCCGACGGGTGCCAGTCTGCACCTATGCCGTCTGCCTGATTCTGCACCGGTGACTGATAGCTTGTTATTTTTTCGTCACCTGTCTTTTCCTTAAAAATTTCAATCGCCTGCTCAATAAGCGGATATTCGTCCGTACCGCCCATTATGCCGAGTGTACATATAATATATGCGTCGGGATTACATTCCCTTACTGTTTCAAGAAACTCCGCATATCCGTCAACAAACTCCTGTTTTCTCTCATCAAAATCCTTGTCAATGTAGGATGAGTCATTTGTACCGAGATTAATGACAACAACGTCATTTGGTTCTGCCGTGAAATCCCACGGCTTTGCGTAGTCACTGAGACTGCCGTAATTTTTATAGTATTTCGGGACGAGACTGTTTGTTTCACGTTTTCCGTCATTGGAATATCCTGAAATAATTCCGTGACCGCTGTAGGAAACCGCACTGTAGTCCGCACCGAGTTTTTCGGCGGTAAGATAAGCATAAGACTTCATAAAGTTTTCTGTTGCGGTTGTGAAATTCTCATAGGCGGACTGACCTTCAACACCGTAAGCACACGTAATTGAATCGCCTATAAATTCAATTTTCAGGTCTTTCTTTACGGCAGGGACAACGGGTACAGAAGAATCAGAAACGGTCTTTATTTCCGAAACTCCCACAGTGCCGTTATTTGCCTCGGAAAGATGTATAATTTTCACTTCTGCCGTGCGTGAAACTTCACCGTCAAACAGTTTTACAGTCTTTGTTTTGTCGCTTACAACTTCGTCAAGAATAATTTCACCGTCCACAATTACGGCGTATCTCGGGCGGTATTTTTCGTCATTATTAATTGAGTAATCACAATCAACAGTAACTTCGGCAGACTTCGCATTTACGGTAAACTCTACCGCTGAACCGCTCTGCACAAGCCATGCCGTTTTGCCGTCATAATAATTTCTGCCCGTATATTTCACGTTGTCTTCTGTAGCCTCATGAACTGATTCGGAAAACTCCCCAGTTGAAGTAAAATGTTTTCTCATTTCAACGAGGTCAAAAGAATCTACTTTTTTATCGCCGTATAATAGCCGAAAACTGCGGTATGACACTTCACCGTCTGAACGGCACAACAGCATCTGTATCTGATATAAAGGAAGTTATCGCTGAAATCGGTACATTCGGAGCTGAAAACGGAATACTTTTATATCTTGACGAAATACAGTATTTAAACAAAAAACAGCAACAGTCCCTGCTTGAATACATCGAAAACGGAGATATAACGCTGATAGCCTCCACTACTGAAAATCCGTATTTTGCGGTATACAACGCCATTATAAGCAGATGTACGGTATTTGAGTTTAAACCCGTGAACGCTAATCAGCTTATCTCCGCAATAAAACGTGCTTTCAGAATACTTTCCAAAGAAAACAAAACGGAAATTATTTATGATGACGAAATTCTGAATATCATCGCTTACAACTGTGGCGGAGACGTACGCAAAGCAATGAACACCGCTGAACTTGCTGTTATGTGCGGTGACATTTCTGACGGCAGGGTGACAATAACTCCCGATTCACTTAAAATTATCGCACAGAAAAGCAATATGCGGTATGACCGTGACGGTGACCAGCATTTTGATATTCTTTCCGCATTTCATAAATCCGTGAGGGGTTCTGACGAAAATGCCGCACTTCATTATGCCGCACGTCTGATTGAAACAGGTGATATTGTTCCGCTTTGCAGACGTTTACTGTGCATTGCCTCGGAAGACGTGGGGCTTGCCTATCCGCAGGCAATTGTAATCACGAAAGTATGTGTGGATTCGGCTTTGCAGTTAGGACTTCCCGAAGCACGTCTGCCAATTGCAGAGGCAATAATTCTGCTTGCCACCGCTCCGAAGTCCAACAGCGTTTACACTGCCATAGATTCTGCCATTGATGACCTTAAAAACTGTGATTCACTTGACTTTCCACGACATTTGCAGAACTGTCATTTTGACGGAAAAGGTGCTGTTGTTTCGGGTCAGAATTATCTTTATCCGCACGATTTTCCCAATCATTACGTAAAACAGCAGTATCTTCCCGACGCTCTCAAAGGTCATGTTTACTATCATTTCGGCGACAACAAACAGGAACAGGCGGCACATATTTACCGTCAGAAAATTACTGAAAATAAATAACAACACAAAAAACCTCAGCCGATTCACACAATGCTGAGGTCTTTGCTTTATTCAATTTTCTCGTTACTGAAATACTCTTAGTGCCGTCAGGCAAGATATTAGCTCTTCATCTGTATCACCTTTTAATAAAATTTTTTTAAAAGATAATTTCACTTCTCATCGGAATCAGTCCTTGCTTAAAAGATTTGACCATATATCTCAAGACTAAACGTCATAATTCAAGATAATCCTGTATCTCAAAACATTATTATATATGAAACCGTTTTCTATTCAGCAATACGTCCGCTCTACGATTGAAATTCATACCCTTTACTCTTCACTAATCGGAACAAGCTTAAAAGCCTATATTCCCCAACAGTATCAATTCAACCATTCAGCAAGCCCGTCGGCTTCACGCTGCTGTTCTTCATTACACTCCATCGGACTCACTCACCTTTCCGCTTTAACTAATTCACATTGAGGAAAACCTCAAACCAAGTAAATTCAGCTTTGGGAACTCTTTCACTGTTCCCCTTTCGTTGTATATATAATATCACACTTTTTGTGATTTGTCAACAGTAATTTTAAAGAAAATGATATATTTTAGTATATTTCAGCAATTTGTACAACAGACAGTTATATATATAATGCATTATGCACAAACAGCAATACGCCTCATATTTCCACTTGAAATTTTGTCGGATATAGTGTATAATGTGTATATTATAAGGCTTATGCCTGGATTGGAGATTAATATGTCTGAAATGAATGAATTTACACCCGAACTTTTTGAACTTATTGATGAACATGGCAATAAAAGAAATTTTGAAGTTCTTGATTCTGCCGAACTGAACGGCGAGCAGTATTTTGCCATGCTTCCCGCTATCGAAGATGAAAATTTTCTCAACACAAACCTTGAACTTATCATTTTAAAGGTGATTGAAGAAAACGGCGAAGAAGTCCTTGCTTCAATTGACGACGACAACGAATTTCAAGAAGTGTACAACTATTTTATCAATGATATAGAAGACGCTTATGAAAATGAGGACGACTGGGAATGGGTATAATCCTTTGATTATATCACCTGAAATCAAAAACTACTGAACATAAAAATAACAACAGTACATAATTTTACGGGACGGATAAAAATTTCCGTAACGCAAAACAGAAAAAGTCCGTACACCGAAAGATGTACGGATTTTTTTCAAATCAACCGATTTTTTCAAGTCTGAGATTATAGAGAGTGACATTATATGAATCCTTACCGCCTATCTGCAAGACAATTTCCGCACTGCTGTCTGATTTTTCTGCTGTGAACTCTGCTTCAAAAGGTGCTTTCTGACCTGTTCCCTTGAAAGTGTCACTGAAATAGATATTTGACTTGTCGGCGCTTCTTATCAATACGGGAATTTCTTCGCCGTCGGTTGTTGATATTTCAAAAGTAAGCCTGTATTTTCCGTCCTTTTTAAGACCGATTCCTGAAATCAATGCTTCTATCGATTCGTCAGACGTTCCGCCGTTGACTACATTAATCCAGAAAGACTTGTCATAATCTGAAAAATAAGTGGCAGCGTTGGCATCGCCGACAGTGGAAAGACTGTATTCCGCATCTGATGCAACGTCAAGACCTATCTGGTCGGACTCCTTACCGAGAGCATTACAGATTTTATCCGCAAGGATATACGCATTTTTCTGCTGAGTAACTTCCGACGGGTGCCAGTCTGCACCTATGCCGTCTGCCTGATTCTGCACCGGTGACTGATAGCTTGTTATTTTTTCGTCACCTGTCTTTTCCTTAAAAATTTCAATCGCCTGCTCAATAAGCGGATATTCGTCCGTACCGCCCATTATGCCGAGTGTACATATAATATATGCGTCGGGATTACATTCCCTTACTGTTTCAAGAAACTCCGCATATCCGTCAACAAACTCCTGTTTTCTCTCATCAAAATCCTTGTCAATGTAGGATGAGTCATTTGTACCGAGATTAATGACAACAACGTCATTTGGTTCTGCCGTGAAATCCCACGGCTTTGCGTAGTCACTGAGACTGCCGTAATTTTTATAGTATTTCGGGACGAGACTGTTTGTTTCACGTTTTCCGTCATTGGAATATCCTGAAATAATTCCGTGACCGCTGTAGGAAACCGCACTGTAGTCCGCACCGAGTTTTTCGGCGGTAAGATAAGCATAAGACTTCATAAAGTTTTCTGTTGCGGTTGTGAAATTCTCATAGGCGGACTGACCTTCAACACCGTAAGCACACGTAATTGAATCGCCTATAAATTCAATTTTCAGGTCTTTCTTTACGGCAGGGACAACGGGTACAGAAGAATCAGAAACGGTCTTTATTTCCGAAACTCCCACAGTGCCGTTATTTGCCTCGGAAAGATGTATAATTTTCACTTCTGCCGTGCGTGAAACTTCACCGTCAAACAGTTTTACAGTCTTTGTTTTGTCGCTTACAACTTCGTCAAGAATAATTTCACCGTCCACAATTACGGCGTATCTCGGGCGGTATTTTTCGTCATTATTAATTGAGTAATCACAATCAACAGTAACTTCGGCAGACTTCGCATTTACGGTAAACTCTACCGCTGAACCGCTCTGCACAAGCCATGCCGTTTTGCCGTCATAATAATTTCTGCCCGTATATTTCACGTTGTCTTCTGTAGCCTCATGAACTGATTCGGAAAACTCCCCAGTTGAAGTAAAATGTTTTCTCATTTCAACGAGGTCAAAAGAATCTACTTTTTTATCGCCTGTCAAATCCATTTCAGCCGTAATTTTCCCTTTTCCGAGAATTGCATTTCCAAGATTTTTCAGGTCTGAAACAGAATATTCCGAAACAGCCGATACAGATGTACAAAGAACAACTGACGAAACAGTCAGGGCAGATACTGAAAGCATAAGTTTTTTAATCATTTTAACGCTCCTTTATTATAT
>CAMWVV010000118.1 GCA_947177755.1 uncultured Ruminococcus sp.
AACGCTAGTGATGGGGCTAGTGTTCGGAGCAATTGTCAGCGGTTTTCTGCATACACAGGGACTGCGGCAAAAGTCGTTTATGAAAAATTTGCTGTCTTTCCCGACAATTCTATATCTTGGCTGGTATATTTGGCTGATTGTACAGGGATTTGCTTTATATACAGGCTATTTCTTCATCTTTGCAGATATTGTAAAGCTCATCCTAAAAAAGCCACTTGTCTATCAATGGGATATTACGGCACAGGAAGAAAAAATTCTTCAGGCAGAACGTAAGGCAGACAGTAACAGAATCTATATTGTCCAGCCTGCTGGATATTGCCATAAATGTGGCTCTCCCTATGCTGAACAGTCAATCGTTTGTGCAAACTGCGGTACAAAAATAAGAAACCAGACCCCAAATAATAATCAAGTATAACCAGAAAGGAAAATATATCATGAAAAAATACACCATTATCACCGGAATTTTCAGCCTTTGCCTTGTAATGACGGCTGTGACGGTGGAAACACCAGTTGCCCATAACGTTACATTGGAACTGACACGGTTATGAAGCACATGGACTCGGCTGGGGGGTGTGCGTGGAGCTGTTTCTAAAAAGGTCTGCATATGACCAACCTGCCTTTCAGTAAAACTGATAGAATTATATGCAGTGGCTCTGAAAACTTTTCAGAGCCATTTTTCTTGCCATAAAAAATATCAAAAATAGGATACAATATTCCATGTTGTATTTCATATGTGGATAGAAAACAGCATACAGAAGAAAATGAAAAGTTATTACAGAAATGCAGATACAAAAAAATCAGGTATCAGAAATGGCTTAGATGCGAAATTTCGTCCACGTTTGGGTTTTCCACATGTGGACAATCTGGATGTGGTTTTTCCACATATGGTTTTTGTGGCACAATTAAATACTAATATATCAAATACTAATGAATCAAGTATTAAGTCAGTCTGTCCGTCTGAATGAAGATAAACAAACAGACAGATATTTGAAACAGATTACCACTTGTCAAAATGCTAAGATAGATTCACCATTCCGAACTGCTCTCTACTTTTTTACCTAAGCACTTCTTTCACTTTTTTTTCTAGTCTCCGGACAGCAAACTGATAATCTAACATCGGCAATCAGAAAGAAAAGATGCTCAGGCATTCTTACAACAGGGAAAAACAACAACAGTTCTAAAAAGCGTTTGAAAGCCGTTTTTAGAGGTGTTTCTTTGTTAATAGTATAGTTTCACAAATTTTCCTTTAGAACCACTTTAATGTGTCCTGTACGGCTTCTGAGAGCATTTCCCGATTAATGAAAATAATTTCATCCTGATTTACAAATTTCATCTGATACTGAAATCAAAAAAATGTTTCAGCATCTACTTTTTCTACTGTATTTGTGCAATTTTCACAAATGCTAAAAAAAGGAATCAAACAAACTATAACTTGTTACAGTTTGTTTGAATCTCATATTTTTCCTACAGCACTTTTTACAAAGTTTTATAACTAGCCTCTCATTCTCTTGACAAAAACCGCAAAATATGGTACAATAAAAAAGCTGATAGAGTACGGTCAATACTCTACCAGCAGAGAACCAAAGAATAGCAGTCTTTGATACTCATATACCTTGATTATATCATAATCAAGTCTTTTTGTCAAGCCCTATTATAGCATATTCAGAGCTGTTTGTCAAGAGTATTTTATCTGTGATTCTTTGGAAATTTAAAAATTTCAAAGGTCGCAGTTTTTTTGCGTCCGGAAAGGACTATTTATGGACTTTATGAACGACTATAACTATGAAATGATGGCAAACAGGCAGTACATGCCTGAACCTACACAGCAGGCATCCCCTGAAACGGCAGAACTGAATACAGGAGTGATGCCTCAGCAAGTCCAAACAGTAACAATCTGCATTGACAATCAACCATTTTCCTGTAAGCCTACTGAAAGAGACTGCGGAGCAATCAAAAAACGTTTTGCGGAAATCTCCCCTAAGCACTTCTCTCTTTCTAACATCCTAACAGCAATCCGCAGTGGCATGACCATCTGTCCGGCAATTATAAACCCGGTTCAGAAATACAACAGGGAAGGACAGCCCTATTTTTCTCACTGTCGTGAAGGATGGAAGTCACAGCAACTTTTCATGATTGATATTGATAATGACGCAGGTTCACATGTCAGACTGCCTGATGGGGACTATCTGACACTTCCACAAGCTTTAGAAATCTGTAATCAGAATGAAATCAACCTGTGGTTTGCTTATTTCTCATTCTCCAGCTGTCCCGAACATGAACGTTATCGTCTGGCAATCCTGCTAGATAGTCCCGTCACAGACTCACAGGAACGTGAGAAAATACAAAAAGCATTTATTGGATTATTTGGAAAAGCTGCTGATAGGAGCTGTACAAATGCCGACAGAATCTTCTACGGCAGTTGTAAAGCATACAATACAGACTGTATTCGCTACTCCAATCCAGATGCTATCAACAGCAAACAAACCTTTTTGAATCTGTACAAGAAACAGAATCCAGAACCAGTGAATCCCCCTTTACTCCCTACAACTTCTGCTCCGACTTTTTCAATACCTCAGCCCCCCTACCTAAGCACTTCCTCCTCTTTTTCTTCCAATTCAAACTGGTATCAACAATTTGATGCACAGCCTGATGAACTGTTGTATTTCTGTAATCCGGATGCAAGCTATGACGAATGGCTAAAGACTACAGCAGCTTACAAGGGAGCTGGTGGCGATATTCAAACATGGGCTGTCTGGTCGCAACAATCGCCTAAATGGAAATCCAGTGATATAAACAAATGGAAAGGGATACACGGTACAGGAATTGCTGTACTGAAAAATCTTGCACAAGAGACACCAGAAGGACGAGCATATATAGATAGTCTGATATTTCAACAAGAACAGGCAAAACAGGCATATCTGTCTAGTCAAAACAAATCGAAAAGAAAAAAGAAATCAATCAAAAAGCAGGAAAGTCAGATGAAAGAAACGGAATCAAACCAATTACCTAAATTAAAATTTCCTCTTTTTGTAGATTATATATATAAACAAGATTATTCCATAAGATACAACCAATTGAGTCATAAAATCGAATTTGATGGGTTTGATTATCAAGAAAGTCCAGAACATTTAGAAGAAATTGTTCCTATTATTCTAGTAGACGAAATGGAAGACAAATTTACAAGTGCATCCAAGAACAGGATTCAAGACTATATCATTCGACATGCTACTAGAAACAGATATAATCCTGTTTTGGAGATGATACAATCCACGGAATGGGACGGAAAAAACTATATTTCAGAAGTTTTCGATATATTCAAATTGTCTCCTGATACAGAAGAGGGCATATATAGCAGAATTTTCTTTCAGAAATGGCTGATGCAGTGTGTTTGTGGACTTTTTAACAATATTGAGAATCCGTTCTCATTAGACATCACACTCGTCTTTCAAGGTAAGCAGGGCATAGGAAAGACCCGATTTTTTGAAAAGTTGGCACTGAAATCATGCTTTTTCGGTGAGGGAGTATGTTTAGACCCACGACAGAAAGACAGCGTTGAACAGACAACAGACAAATGGATATGTGAATTAGGTGAAATTGGTAGTACTATGAGAAAAGACATAGACAGCCTGAAAGCGTTTCTAACCAAATCCACGGATGAATATCGTAAATCATACGGCAGAGCTGCTATACGTTATCCTAGAATGGTATCATTTGTTGGAACAGTTAATGATGCTGAATTTTTGATTGATGCTACAGGAAATAGAAGATTTGCTACAGTTCCATTAGCTGATGACCTGAAAATTGATTATGAAAAACAAATAAAGCCATTCAATGCTTTGCAAATGTGGGCACAGGTCTACAATATGGTTAAGGATAAGGACAAAGCAAGCTGTTTCAGACTGTCAGATGATGAAAAAGCATTCCTTGACCGTCGGAACACATCATTCCTCAAACCTCTGAAAGGTGAATATGAAGTCCGTGACGTGATTGCTGATTTAACTTGTGGAAATCACACAATGATGGATATTTCAGTCACACAGTTTATTCAGAATAATCCCATATTACAGAAATATTCTGCAAAGGCTGTTTCTCAAGTTTTAGATAAAATGGGATTTGAACAACAAAGAAAAAAAATTAATGGAGATAAAATAAGAGTTCGCACTCTCCCAGTAAGAAAATATGACAAAGTTTTTTAAGAAAACACACAGCCGTTCTGAAATATTCAGACGGCTTTTTTTTACCACAGCACCCTCTCTCTCTTTCCGCTTTTTCAGCTAAAATGATACCAGTGAAAAGAAAGAAGAAAGTGCTTAGGTAATCTTTAGGAATTTCTCATTAAGTATTTCTGCATCTGATAATAAATATAGATAGCCAAAAGCATATATAACGACATATAATATTTTATGTCGTTATAATAAAAAAGACAAGCAAATATTTATGTCGTTTCTTAAATAAACAAATGTTCTGAGAGAGGGGGACAGATGTTGCAAAAATTTCCTAATATCTGTCCCCCAATCTGTCCCCCTATAAAATGGCTATTTTTAGCCGTTTTTAAATAAAAAAAAATATAGGGGGGACAGATTATTTTTAACATCTGTCCCCCTATAAAACCGCTATTTTTAGATAAAAAAAGTGTAAGGGGGACAGATGTTACTTAATATTAATAAACTTTTTTTGAAAAATATATATGTCTTTTTTTTTAATATGTTACTGATAAGGCAATTTTGTAAATCGTTAACAGTTCTGTCATAAAAATATAGAGACTCTAAAAAAAGTTATATAGAAAAACGGCAACATCTGTCCCCATTTGGTCTTTTTTCTCAATATATAGCGAAAAAATAGGGGGACACTTTTTTTTTCAATCTGTCCCCCATCTGTCCCCCACTATCATTTTTGGCTGTAAATAGGGATTTTAAAGGGGGACACTTTTTTTTAAAGGGGGACAGATGTAAAATCAATCTGTCCCCCCTTGCAATCAATTTTTTGTCAACTTGAAAAAAAGAGAAGAGAGAGGGTGCTTTGGTAGAAAAAAGGTGTGTGGATATAGCAGTTCTTGCAATAAGCAATCATACAGTAGAGTTACTGTGATGTATTTTCCTGAATAGCCGTATTATGCTTAAAATTACATGATATGACGTATATTGTATGTTATCATGAAATTATTCAATTGTTTCTTAGTCCTTTGTAAAAACAGTATTTTTAAGCGAAATTAAGGCTATACGGAAATATTCTATGATTTTTGTTAGGATTCATATTTCAATGTCAACAGATTTACATCACATGATAAGTATATTCTGTAGTTCTACCTGATAAGGAGATATCAGTCTGATATATTCCATGCTATGAAATTACCTAAGCAGACTTCCTGAGCATTCTTTTCTCTGCTCTTTTCTTGGTTACTGATGTCAAGTTATCAGTTTACTATCCAAAGAACAGAGAACTAATGATAGAGAGGAAGAAGGAGAGAGGTGCTTAGGTAAAAAAAGGGGAACAGGTATGGAAACAGTAATTTAGCGACAAACAATACCATCAATCTAACAGGATACATTTCTAACAAGAATATTATGTAAATGCTTTCAAGATAGCTGTAATATGCTTGAATTTGCATGATATGACGTGTATTGCAGAACATCATGAATTTATACTACTGAATGCAAACAGGGCTAAAAATGCTGTTTCTGAACGATTTAGGGCATATCAGAATATATTTTAATTTTGGTCAGGATTCAAGTTCCAACAGATAGGATTCTTAATATAATATATGAAAACAAACTAAGGTCATATGAAAAAGTAGTAAAAAATATTGACAAAAAGCAGGAAATATGGTATAATGTAAGTAGTAGGATTAACAGTCGTTAGTTTATTTGAAATTCTAAAATAAAGCAAGAAAGGAGGAAGAAGTGCTATGGTATATGCGTATTGTCGTGTGTCGAAACCATCACAGCGAATGGAGCGACAAATTAGGAATGTAACAGAATGGTTCACACTGTACAGCAGAGAAAATCCTGTGAAGCAGTCAGAGATTGTAATTTATCAGGATAGATACACAGGAACGAAGATGCAGCGTCCCAACTGGAAGAAGCTTTGTAAGCGTTTGAAAACAGGAGATGTCATTGTGTTTGATAGTGTGTCAAGAATGAGCCGTGATGCAGAAGAAGGTGTGAAGGCTTATATGAATCTTTATGATATGGGTGTCAGTCTATTCTTCATCAAAGAGCCAATGATAAATACGAATACTTATCGGCAAGCTCTGGATAACCGCATTCAGATTCAAACAGCTGGTATGGATAATAAGACCAGCAATCTAATTGAAGGCATAGAGAACGCATTGAATGGATTCATGCGAGAATTAGCAAGGGAGCAAATTGTTTTAGCATTTCAGCAGGCAGAAAAAGAAGTGAAGGATTTGCAGAAAAGAACATCTGAGGGTATGAAGCAAGCGGTAGAAGAAGGTCGTGTAGGTGTTCATAAGGGCGATAAGATTATCACATACAAGTCATTGACTGCAAAACTTGCGATTATCAAGTATTCTAAAGCATTTGAAGGCATTCTGACTGATAAAGATAGTATTCGGCTTATTGTTGATGAAAGAAGCGGCAGACAAATTTCCAGAAAGACTTACTATAAATACAAGCAGGAACTATTCGGTTTACTGGAAGAAAACACGCTGGAAGATGTTAAGAAATCATTGGAAGAAAAACTAAAAGTGATGAAGGCAAGACGTGAGAAAAATTTCAGCTGATGATTCGGATTCAAGTTCCATTGCATTGACATACCAGTAACAGCAATCGGGGACTGACTGCATCAAGTTGATAGGCAGACAATAGAAACACCAGTGCAAAAACAAGAGAGAGTGCTGAGGTATAGGCAGGGGATTGTGGTCAATGGTAATAGAAATGGCAATCGGCAATAACAGGTCTGCATTTTCATATACCAACAGCCAAACAGCAGAACAATGATGAATGTAAGCTGAAAGAAGAAAACGCAGAAAAGGAGAATTATCATGAAACTACTTGAGAAACTATGTGCTGAAAAGGCTGCCAGATACAAAGGCGGAATCTATCATAAGTTGCAGATAGACTTTGCCTACAATTCCAATCACATTGAGGGAAGCAGGCTTACACATGACCAGACCAGATACATTTATGAAACCAGAACGATTGGAGCAGATGCTGACACTGTTATCAGAGTAAACGACGTCATTGAAACTGTGAACCACTTCAAATGTTTTGACCATATACTTGATACTGTGTCAGAACCGTTGACAGAGGAATATGTCAAAAATTTACACTGGCTTTTGAAATCAGGTGTGTTGGATACTGATGCAGTTATCGGAGCATACAAGCAGGAAGAAAATATAGTTGGTGAGACTGAAACAGCGTTGCCGGAAGAAGTAGCCGACCAGATGAAGAAGCTGTTGACTGCATATGACAAACTGACACTGACATTCTATGAGATAGCAGCTTTTCATACGGAGTATGAAAGAATACATCCGTTCTATGATGGCAACGGCAGAACTGGAAGACTTCTGATGTTCAAACAGTGTCTTGCCAATGACATTGTACCATTTTTCATTGATGAATTTCACAAGATGTACTACTACAGGGGACTAAAAGAATGGCAGACTGAAAATAAGGATGAACGATTGATTAGTGTCTTCCTTTCATCACAGGATTATATGAAACGGATTATGGATTACTTCAAGCTGGATTATGACTACACAGAGTTGAAATACAAAGATGTGCTGGCACAGGCAAGAAAAAATTGTTAATATATATATATACAGTAGCCTGACGAGGAGGAGAGAGAAAGTGCTTAGGTAATCAGGGAGAGAGACTGTTACTAATAGCAGAATAACAGGGTGTGAATTACAGGTTAACCAGAACAGATTTGCAGGACGGTTGTATTCTCATTACCAACAGCAAGCTTTGACACTAGAGAAGCCGGAGATGATAATCTGGAATTTGGAATCAGGATTCAGAGACAGCAGGTCTAATTCAGTGAACGGTGCATCAGATTCAGGTAAACAACATCCATTTTGTGTGAAACTCACGCACAACGGTGTACAAGTATTTGTGTCTGTTTAAAGTTAAATTGATAAACTTCCTGTTTGAAATTGAATTGGTAAACTTC
>CAMWVV010000119.1 GCA_947177755.1 uncultured Ruminococcus sp.
ATATGTTATATATAGATTATAAACCATTATTTCTGATTTGTCAATAGGTTTTCTTATTTTTGGCAATTATACATATTATTCTGTTAATATAGCTTAAAAATATAGTACAAATAAAGAAAACTGAATTATCTTATGAATTTTAGTTATCTTCTGATAACAAAAATCCAATTAATCAAAAAACTGTTTGGCTATATCCTAAGCACTGTATTTATTATCTGTATCGCAAGAAATTTCTGTTTGTTCCATAGAAAAAACCGCTGTAAATCGGAGTTTTCCGAAATACAACGGTTTTTGTTCTGGTACGCCTGACAGGAATCGAACCTGCGCACATGGCGTCGGAGGCCACTGCTCTATCCCCTGAGCTACAGGCGCATAAACATCAGATTATCATAATATAACAATAACATCTGACTTTTACAATAATATTATATCACAAAGTCTTGTAATTTGCAAGTGTTTATGATATAATTGTATAAGAAAATTTTTAGGAGGGGACGTTTTGGAGGAATACATCTATTTAATAATGTCTCAGACAGGCACACAGCCGGCAAGATTTTTCAGATTTTTCACCAGAAAACCTTACAATCACGTTTCTCTTTCAGGAGATATAACGCTTTCTGAAATGTATAGTTTCTGCCGTACATATACACCTTTTCCATTGCCTGCCACATTCAACAAGGAAATTGTCGGTGAGGGAACTTTCGGACAATACGGCTTTATCCCATGTGAAATATACAGGATTCCCGTAACAAAGGAACAGAAAGAAATGTACTACCGTGTGATTAATCATTTTTCACAGAACAGGAACATATATTCATATAATGTTCTCGGACTGCTTGCGGTTTATCTCAATATAGAATGGAACAGAAAAAAAAGCTTTGTCTGTTCACAATTCGTTGCTTACACTATGGACAAAATCGGTATACATCTTGAAAAACCTTTCTGTCTTTACAAGCCCGATGATTTCCGAAGTTTTCCGAATGCAACACTCATCTATTCAGGAGAACTCAACAAATTCTACTACAATATGCAGTCACATCTTATCGGTCAGCGAAAGAAGATATGCAATTAGCCTTACGTCGTCGGGGGCAATCAGATAAGCCGTGTAATAAATTTTGCTTTTGGGTGATATTATATCTGTACTGAAACTGAATTTATGTTCGAGAACACTTACAGAGGCTGTTTGTCCATTTATAACCAGACTTGCCGGTGCGATTCTTTCGGTTGCAAGACGATTATATGAGTTACAGCAGGATTTAAGAAACATATAAGAACCAGCAGTCAGAAGAAGATATACAAATATCATTCTGACTGCATTTTTTTTAATTGTTTTACGCATCAGTTTTCCTCTTTCATTGAATTAAGCAGTCTGCCGAGAGAACTTCCGATAAGCTGTCCTGCATACTGCGACTGTTCCAGTGTGTTTCCGTGCGAACCCACTTCAATAAGCAGACTGCCTGTAGTCAGGTCCTGATTGTATTTTCTGTAGTCAAACAGTATGGGTCTTGTAAATCCGGGATAGTCATTTTCAAGACGTTCCTGCAAACGACAGGCGAAATGAAAATTTTTCATAAAGTCGGGCATACCAAGTGTGCCGTCGTCACAGCCCGAGATAATCATAATCTGAGAGGCTTCCTTTCCGTCGATTTCAACAAAAGGCTGATAAGCCACACCCTCACCCGAAACGGCATCCCTGTGAATGTCCAGCACAACTTTTATACTCGGGTATTCCGCAAGAATCGGGAGAATAGTTTCCCTGCTCCTGTCGTAAGAACCGTTATAAGAAGGGTAATCATGTATTGTCCGTGCATGGACAACGCCTATCCCCTGTGCCTCAAGTTCTGCCTGTATAGCGTCACCGACCATAATCATGTTTTTTGTTTCGTCGGTAGTACGGTAATTGAAGTTTGCGTCATAGTATTCACGGACATACGGTTCAAAACTCTCGGTTGTGTGAGTGTGATAAATAAGTACAAGAGGCTCGTCTGTATCTTCAACAGTAAAATCAGCACTGCACCTGCTCTCTGAAACAAGGGTTTCATTCGGAATTGATGTCTGATTGTTAACCTGTCCGCCGTTGTCGAGATTAAAGAAAGAATTTCCGCTGTATTCTCCGTAAGTCGTACGGACTATTGCTCCCCCTGCCGTCCATGATTCTTCGGACGGATACGGCTTGTCACCTGCATTTTCCGCAACCGTTTCAAGCGGATTTTCCGTTTCGGTAAGAACTTCGGTACTTTCTTCTTTCTCCTCACTCACTCCGTAACCCTCGGACAAAATAAACTCGTCCCTTAAAGAATTTTCGGTTTTGGCTGACGTTGTAATATATTCGGGACTGTTCACGGAAACTTCCCTGTCGTTTTCTTCAATGCTGATACTGCCCATACGGTCAAAAAAGCTTTTAATCTTCGGCATCTGCTTTGCTGAAACTGCCGTAACCGCAGGAAGTGCAAGAAGTACGCACAGTTTTAACATACCCGCTATTTTTCTCCTCTTATGACGTGTCATACACTCACCTCAATATTATTTCCTTTTCAATAGATTATATTCTTTTCTTATATAAAATATTTCTTGAAATAAAAAATACTCCGTCATTTTCAGAGTATCTTCAGCATATTATTCAATGAGGTGATTTTATTATGTACGAATGCAGGAGTGCAAGACACTTTTTCGGTCTTATTCTTCTTGATATACTTGTATTTTCGATATGCTCGGTCTTTTTCTTCACAGGAAAAAAATTTCTCAGTTCGTCTGCCGACGTGAACGGAGAAAAATCCGTATTTCTGCCCGTAATAATGTATCACAGCGTTTTCAGCGGTACACCCGAGGAATATATAGTGACACCCTTACAGTTTGAAAACGACCTTGTATGGCTTGCCGAAAACGGCTATACTTCCGTTACCGCACAACAGCTTACCGACTATGTAAATGACATGGGAAATCTCCCCGAAAAACCTGTTATGATTACATTCGATGACGGCTGTTACAACAACCTTTCTGACGTTCTCCCACTGCTCGAAAAATATGATATGCACGCTATAGTTTCGGTAGTCGGACAATATACCGACGTAACCGCAGTTAATGACCCCCATATACCTGCATACTCATATCTTACGTGGGACGACATAAACCGTCTTATTGCTTCGGGACGTGTCGAAATCGGAAACCATACATATAATATGCACTCTTTCAGCGGTGAACGCAACGGCTGTTCAAAAAAGAACGGAGAAAGTGAAGAAGAATATATTTCGGCATTTACAGAGGATTTAAACAGGTTACAGTCAGAAATACATGAACACACAGGCACACTTCCTGTTGTTTTTGCTTATCCGTTCGGATTTATAAGTAAAGAGTCAATACCTGTAATACGTGAACTCGGATTCACAATCACACTAACGTGCAGTGAAAGACCCAACTATATTACACGGAATCCCGAGTGTCTTTATGGCATCAACCGCTATAACAGGAGCGGTTTTTACTCCACCGAGGAATTTATGAATAAAATTTTTAAGGAATGATAAAAATGAAACCCGATACACGCCGTCTTGTCATAATTCTTGCACCGATAATAATCATACCGTTTATATATCTTCTGCTGAATTTTCTCGGAAAATTTTCCGTTCCGTGTCCTGTAAGACTTTTTATGGGAATATACTGTATAGGCTGTGGCGGAACAAGATGTATAAAAGCTGTTTTTCACGGAAATTTTCTTCTCGCAATACGTCAGAATTTCGTGGTTTTTTCGGGAATGATTTTTCTTGCTTTAAAATGTATTCAGAATATTTCCGACCGAAAAATAAAATTAATCCCCGAAAACCGTCTGTTCTACGTGGCAGTTTCGGGGACTATGCTTATCTATGCGGTTTTAAGAAACTTTATACCCGAGATAGCTCCGGTATAATTAAGGTCAACAAGTTCTTCCCTGTTTCTGTCGTTTTTCGGAGTTTCGGGAGCGGTTGTTTCGGGATTGTCGGGAACGGACGACGGTGCGGTATAACCGTATTTTCTTTTATAAGACTCAATCCATATTTTAAAGAATCCGTCGAAATCATTACAGCCCATTGCATTCCAGTACTTGTCATAATCCGAACTGCGATATTTTTCAAACTGTTCGGGAATTTCACCGTCTGACTCGTATGCGGAAATAATTTCCGTGCTGTTCTGCTGAAAATACATAACGTCGGGAGCGACTTTCACAGCAACATACATATAAAGTGCGAATAAAACAGAAGAAATAACCGATATTACTATACCAAGTATTGCGAAAATTTTTCCGCCCCTGTGCGTTGCAAGCGAAACCACACCGAGAATTACAGAAACAGGTGCAGTAATAAAACTGCCCATACACGCACAAAAAACAAGATTCAGCAGACTTATGACAAATGAAGCTGTTGCAAGTCCTGTCTTAAAGGAATTTGGCAGACCGTTTTTGTCGTTCACATCATTGTAATAAAAATCCTTGTTCATTTTAACTCCTTAAAGACTTGCCTGCCAGTTCCAGTTACGGACTGCCAGTTCGTCAAGATTATATGGTGTTTTCTGATATACGCAGTAATTCAACCAGTTTGAAAACATAAGGTTTGCGGTGCATCTCCACGAAAAAACAGGTGTATTTTCGGGGTTGTCGTCGGGGAAATAATTATAAGGAATCTGAATGTCGATACCCTTTTCAACATCACGGAAATATTCGTTTGCTATGGTGTCCCTGTCATATTCCGAATGACCTGTGATAAAATACTGTCTGCCGTTCTTGTTTGCGACAATATGAACACCCGAAATTTCGGAAGAAGTAAGTATTTCAAGCTGTGAAACCTTTTCAATGTCCTCACGTCTTACTTCTGTATTTCTTGAATGAGGAACAAGAAAAATATCGTCAAATCCCCTTAAAATACTGCAATTGCCGACTTCTGCCCTGTGCGGAAAAATACCGAACATCTTTTTTTCAAGTGTATATTTCGGCACACCGAAATGATAATAAAGCCCTGCCTGTGCCGCCCAGCATATATACAGCGACGAAAAGACATGGGTTTTTGACCATTCCATAATTTGTGTGATTTCATTCCAGTAGTCAACCTGCTCATATTCAAGAAGTTCAACGGGCGCACCTGTAACAATCATTCCGTCATAACGGTTGTTTCTGATTTCGTCAAAAGTCTTGTAAAAAGCCTGAAGATGATTCTGTGAGGTATTTTTTGAAACGTGTGAAGCCATCTGAATCAAATCAATATCAACCTGAATAGGCGTATTGCTCAGAAGCCTCATCAACTGGCTTTCCGTTTCGATTTTTTTCGGCATTATATTTATAATTACAACTTTGAGCGGACGGATATCCTGATGTTCCGCACGTTCCTTTGACATTACGAATATATTTTCTTCTCCAAGCGTTTTGAATGCCGGAAGCTCTGAAGAAATTCTTATAGGCACTTCAAATCGCTCCTTTCTGAATTATTTTTTGTTTTTACAGTTCTGACAGCCGTTCATGAATCTGTCGATATTTACGGAAATTTTACCGTCAGCGGAAATAAATTTCAGCCGTCTGAGATTTTCATAACCGCTTTCGTCGTTCAGTTCAAAAACGACGTTTTCAATGCCCTTCATACAGCTCTTGAACATAACCGAACGGACAAGACCGTCACAAAGCATTATGTCACCGCCGTCGTTGTAAGAATAAACGACGGTTTTTTCCTTTTCGTACGAATAGACTATGTAGCCGTTTTTTTCACCGCCGTCAAAAGCCTCCGTAACATGAACAGCTTTTCCTCCTGCCGCCGCTATTATATCTTCATACCCGACAGGAGAAAAATTTTCACGTATTTCAAGCATATCAATTCTCCTTACCTATGGCGTTGCGGATAGCACGGAGTTCTTCGGCTGTGAGTTCACGCCATGTCCCAGGTTTCAGCATACCGAGTTTAAGTGGTCCTACGCTTATACGGCGGAGACGTGCTACTTCCAGCCCGACAGCCTCGCACATTTTTCTTATCTGCCTGTTTCTGCCCTCTTTTATGGTAATCATAAGAACAACCCTGCCCTGCTGTTTTTCCTTGACAACAACATTTGCAGGAAGAGTTTTTCTGCCGTCGATTTCAACGCCCTCCGAAAGACGCACAAGCTGTTCGTCCGAAATATCGGGGCGGACTGTAACACGGTAAGTCTTTGAAATATGACGGCTGGGGTGCATTATGCTGTTTGCAAATTCACCGTCATTGGTAAAGAGAAGAAGACCCTCTGAATTTCTGTCAAGTCTGCCGACTGGGTAAACACGTTCCTCAATATCACTGATTAAGTCCATAACGCAACGCCTGTCAAGTTCGTCCGAAACGGTAGTAACATAACCTCTCGGCTTGTTGAGCATGATATAGATAAAATTCTTCTTTTTCGGCATATAGATACGTTCGCCGTCAATTGTTATTATATCCTTGAAACCGCACTTGTCGCCGAGCTTTATGGGTCTTCCGTTGAGTTTTACCCTGCCCTGCGAAATAAGTGCTTCTGCCTTACGGCGTGAACAGTAACCACTGTCCGCAATCATTTTCTGTATTCTTAACTTTTCCACTTTTTCTCCGTTTTCCCTCAGGAAAATATACTCCCGAGTTTCTGTGTTATTTTTTTAATATACTTATTTTCTTATGTGATTTTTTTATAATTTTAACAGGAGCGTCCTCCTCCGCATAAAGCGGTATACGGCGGACTTCCCTGCCGTTATAGCTTATACTCAGCTGTGCCGTTTCCTCTCCTGCTTTCACAGGAGCATAGACGAAAGGTGCGGATATTACTTTATATTCAAAATCTTCTGAACTGGCTGAAAAAGCCGTCACGGCAACAGGTTCATCACCTGCCGTGAGTGAGAGTCTGTCCTTTTCCGCACCTGCGAGATTCATAGAAAGGTTTTCGGGAATATCAAGCTGAATATTGTGAACAGTCGCAAAACCGTAGTCATACATAGCCATATGGTCATTCCAGTCGTTGCGGTCGTTGAGAGTAACGCATATGAGGTCAACTCCGTCACGTTCACACGCCGAAACAAGACAACGCCCTGCCTCGTCCGTGAAACCTGTCTTGACACCGTACACACCGTCATACATGGTAAGAAGCTTGTTTGTATTTTTCAGCCAGCGTGTATACGGCGGATTTCCAAATTCAAGCTTTATAGTCGGTGAAGAACATATTTCACGGAAAATGTCGTTTTTGAGTGCTTCACGGGCAAGAATTGCCATATCATAAGCCGACGAGCCGTGACCTTCTCCCTCAAGTCCCGACGGAGTGACAAACCATGTCCTTGAAAGTCCCAGCTCCTTTGCCTTGTCGTTCATCATGACCGCAAAATTCTCAAGACTTCCCGCAAGTTTCACCGCAGTGGCGTTGGCGGCATCATTTCCCGACGGTAAAAGCATACCACAGCAGAGTGCATATTTTGTGACTATATCGCCTTTCTGCAATCCCATTGACGAACCCTCTACCATTATAGCATTGCCGTCAACTTCAAATTCTTCATAAAGGTTACCGCTTTCCAGACAAAGCAGTGTGGTCATGATTTTTGTTGTGCTTGCCATCGGCAGTTTCTGATTACAGTTGACAGAATAAACTATTTCACCCGTGTCCGCCGAAATCAGAACCGCTGATTTTGCCGATATTTCGGGTTCTTCCGCCGCATATGCATTAAGTCCTACATTTCCTGCAATCAGTACTGCCGTGCAGACTGACACAATAATTCTTTTCATTTTACATACCTCCGTAACAAGTCCATATGTTAAAGGGTATGCAAAATAAAACTGATATATTCCGTTTTTGCTTAATCGTTCAGAATTACTTCCGCACTTTCGCTGTTATCGTCCTTTTTCTTCTTTTTTCCCATAAAATCCGAAACTTTATTTATAACGGTCGGAATTGAATTTATGGCGTTGCTTATCGGGTCACTGCCTGAAGCAACAGACACCATTTTTGCAGTACCGTCGGGAGTTATCACAAGAAAACCCTCGGGCTTGATTGAAACGCCTGCACCTGCTCCACCTCCGAAAAGATTCTTTTCATAGCGTGACGGCAGGTCAGAACCACCCGAAGCAAAACCGTACGAAACTTTTGAAATGGGAATAATGGTTGTACCGTCATCAAGC
>CAMWVV010000120.1 GCA_947177755.1 uncultured Ruminococcus sp.
ACATAAAGGAGTCTGAAATTATGAAAAGAAAAAACAAAGTACTGATTATGATAATTCTTATGTTTGTCGCAATGGTCGCACTTAAATTCACACAGTCCGAAGAAAGTCCGGACGACTGGTGGTTGATTCTTGTCAATGAAAAACATTCAGTCCCGAAAAATTACAGTCCGGAACTCACACAGCTTTCAAATGGTATATACATAGATTCAAGAATATATCCCGATTTACAGAAAATGTTTGATGACGCACGCAGTGACGGTATATATCCTGTTGTCAGCGAGGGCTACAGAACATATAAACAGCAGAAACAGATGATGACAGATAAAATCAACAGTTTCATAAATGAGGGATATTCCGAAAAAGAGGCTAAAAAATATGCAAAAGACTGGGTGGCGGAAGCAGGAAGAAGTGAGCATGAATTAGGAATAGCACTTGACATAAATGCAGACCCGTCATATTCGTCTGATGATGAAGTGTATAACTGGCTCGCCGTAAACGCCTGCAAATATGGTTTTATACTGCGTTATCCGCCGAATAAGGAAGATATAACGGGAATAGACTATGAGCCGTGGCACTACCGTTATGTCGGCACTGACACGGCTCTTGAAATTTACAGCCGACAGATTACCCTTGAAGAATATCTGTCATAATATCATTTATTTTTAAGTCTTTCTATTGACAGAATATAATACTGCCAGTCGGGGTTAACAGGAACTTCTACTTTTCTGTATTCACAATCTGCATTGTTCCATTTTTCAGGTACAAATCTACAAAATTTTTTGTTCCACAATCTTTCTACTTTTTTAGTTTTACCTTTATTCTTATTGACAAGTTTTGGCTTTACCTTGAATTTTACACCCTTATAGCCTTTGCTTCTCCACACTGCAATATCACTTTTTGCAGTCACCCATGTTATATACTTCTTATCTTCATCAGAATACGCATCTGAATAATCAGGCTTGGTCTTTCTCGGGAAAAGTTCAACAATGAACCAATCAAAGTCCCACCTGTATTTTGCATCACCCTCATCAGTGAAAATCTGTCGTCCGCCACTTGAAGCTATAACATCTATCCACTTGCCGTTTGTATTGATTGAACGTACTATATCACGAGTGATAAATACTACTGCTGAATCACCATGTGCAACATAGCTTATATATTCAGCATTATATTTTATTTTTTTACGTTTAGAATCGCCATGTTGTGCATTTTTCACACTTTCAGAGGAAATAAAAATTTTTTCATCATTGTTTTTCATAACATTATCCTTTAATTATACATTGTAAATCATAGCGGAGTAGTCGGGAATAGGCCATTGACTGCACGGCATGATTCTTTCAATAGTATCGGAAGTTGTACGCATACGCTCCATTTCCGAAACAACTATATCGTGGAAAAAACGAGCCTGCGGAAGAATTTCCTTTATCTCACAGGCATGGTTGACCTGTATTTCAAGATTTTCTATTGAATCATAGAAAGCTTCTGCGAGGTCGTTAAGTTTTTCAGCCATTTTTTCCTCAACGGCAGATGACATTCCCACCTGTTTCTTTACTGCTATTGAATCGCAGAGTTTATGAATATATTCGAGAGTTGCGGGAAGAAGCTGTTTTCTCGCCATCTGAATCATGGTACGTGCTTCAATGCGGATTGTCTTTGAATAAGTTTCAAGCAGAACTTCGGTACGTGCCTTTAATTCGTTCTCGGTATAAATTCCGAACTTCTTGAAAATACACATATTCTTCTTGTCGGTGTAATGCGGAATACAGTCAACAGTTGACGGATAGTTAGGAAGTCCACGGCGTTTCGCCTCCTGTACCCATTCAAGTGAATAACCGTCGCCGTTGAAAATAATTCTGCGGTGTTCCTTAAGAACGGTTTTGAGGAGTTTTTTGACTTCTTCTTCAAATCTGTCTGTATTTTTGAATGGTTCAAGAATTTCTGTAAACTGACTGAGTTCCTCCGCAACGATAGTATTAAGAAGTGCATTAGGACAGGCGATATTGTCGGAAGAGCCTACCATGCGGAACTCAAAGCGGTTTCCTGTGAATGCAAAAGGAGAGGTGCGGTTTCTGTCGGTTGAGTCTTTCGGGAACGACGGCAGAGCATTTATACCTATTTCAAAAGCACGGGTCTGTGTTTTGTAGACATAATCTTCTTCAATAGCTTTCAGAACTGCGTCAAGTTCTTCGCCGAGGAACATGGAAATTATAGCAGGGGGAGCTTCGTCCGCACCTAAACGGTGGTCGTTTCCTGCCGATGCCGCTGAAATTCTCATAAGGTCGGAATACTCATCAATTCCCTTAATCAACGCACATAGAATTGTGAGGAACTGTAAATTTTCCATAGGCGTGTCACCTGGGTCAAGAAGATTCTGACCGTCGTCGGTAGCCATTGACCAGTTGTTATGTTTGCCCGAACCGTTAACGCCCTCAAAAGGCTTTTCGTGGAGCAGACACACAAGACCGTGTTTCAGTGCCACTTTTTCCATTACTTCCATAGCAAGCTCGTTCTGGTCTGCACCAAGGTTGGAAGTTGTGAAAACAGGTGCCATTTCGTGTTGAGCAGGTGCAACTTCATTGTGTTTTGTTTTTGAGTAAATACCGAGTTTCCAGAGTTCTTCATCGAGGTCTGCCATATATTCGGCTATTCTCGGACGGAGATTTGCAAAATACTGGTCGTCGAGTTCCTGACCTTTCGGCGGTTTTGCACCGAAAAGTGTTCTGCCCGTAAGAATCAAATCCTCACGCCTGTCGTACATTTTCTTATCTATAAGGAAATACTCCTGCTCCGCACCTACCGTGGACGTAACTCTTGTAACGTTCTCGTTTCCGAAAAGTTTAAGAAACTTAACCGCTGTACTGCTGAGAGCGTCCATAGAACGCAGAAGCGGTGTTTTCTTGTCGAGAGTTTCACCTGTGTATGAGAGAAAAACAGTGGGTATGTAAAGGCTTCCCTCTTTTACAAAGCATGAAGAAGTGGGGTCCCATGCTGTGTAGCCTCTTGCACTGCTGGTCTGCCTGAGTCCGCCTGAAGGGAAAGACGAGGCATCAGGTTCACCTTTTACAAGTGCTTTTCCCGAAAATTCCATAATAGCCATGCCCTTTGAGGCAGGAGTGATGAAAGAATCATGTTTTTCGGCGGTCGAGCCTGTAAGAGGCTGAAACCAGTGTGTATAATGGGTAGCACCCTTTTCAATCGCCCATTCTTTCATGGTATTTGCGACAAAATCGGCTGTGGTCATATCAAGCTGTCTGCCGTTCTGAATGGTCTTCATGAGAGTTTTGTAGACGTTCTTTGGCAGACGGGCTTTCATCACCTCATCACTGAAAACGTTTTCCGCAAAAATTTCAGGCACACTTCTGGTCATAAAAAAATCCTCCTGTTGTAATTGTTTTCCTTATGGAAATCAATATTTTATTCTGAATTATATTATATCATGAATTTCAGAATAGTCAAGTATTATATTTCTATGCGGTAACGTTTTTATTGTTGCACGAAAACACAAATATCGTTTAATTTAAAGAAATATATTTTTTTCACAAAATTATACTTGATTTTTTGTATATAATGTAGTATAATAATATAAATCCTGTTTTCAAGGTTAAAAATAATATAAAGGAGATTATTATAATGATTAAAATCGGATTTATCGGTGCAGGCAACATGGGTTCTGCCATAATGAAAGGAATTTCAAAATCTTCCGTCGAGGCTGAACTTTATGCTTTTGACCCCGACAGAAAAAAGGTTGAAAGTTTAAGCGAATATGGTGTTAAATGCTGTGCAAGCGAAACAGAACTTGTTGCGGAATGTAAATATGTATTTCTCGCTGTAAAACCTCAGATTATGGATACAGTGCTTGACGCTTCTGCTCCTGCCATAACTGCCGATACAGTTCTTATCTCAATCGCAGCAGGAATAGACGACAGCTTTATATGCGGAAAAACACGTCCCGACGCTAAGATTATCCTCGTAATGCCTAACACTCCCCTGCTTCTCGGTGAGGGTGCTTCCGCTCTCTCCCACAACGACAATGTGACAGACAAGGAATTTGAAACAGTCCTTGATATATTCAGACTGTGCGGAAAAGCTTCCGTTATCTCAAAGGACAAAATGAAAGAAATAATTGCCCTCAACGGAAGCAGTCCTGCGTTTATATATCTCTTTGCAAAGGGATTTATAGACTATGCCGATTCAGTCGGAATTGACAGAAAATCCGCTACCGAACTCTTTACACAAAGCCTTATAGGTTCTGCAAAGATGATTACAGATTCAGGCTATACAATCGACGAACTTATAAAAATGGTTTCTTCCCCCGGAGGTACTACACTCGCAGGTCTTGACAGGCTCTATGAGGGAAATCTTACAGAAACGGTAAAGAACTGCTGTGAAAGCTGTACAAAAAGGGCTTACGAACTTTCAAAGTAAATTATGTTCTGATTTTCGGAAAACGGGCATATCCTTTTTATAAAAAGAAAGGACTGACCCAATATGAAACATCTGAATTATACGGAAACAAGAAAACGACAGCTGAGTTTTTTTCTGCTGTGTGCTGTGGTATCTGTCGGAATTTTATTCGGAGCGGTTTACGGTTCGGGACATTCGGCAGAAAGTCCGTTGGTACATCAGTATTTTTCACCTGCTCACTGCGGCGGCACTGTATATGAAGTTTTCAGGAACACTTTAATATCACTTTCACTTTTTGTCGGAACTGCATTTCTTCTCGGCGTATCGGCATTCGGACAGCCTCTCGGCATAATAATGCTTATATATCGTGGTTTCGGAATAGGAGCGGCGGCGGTTTCTGAATATGTCACTAAAGGTATGCACGCCATGCCATCGGTAATACTTCTGATTCTTCCCGAATGTACAGCGGTGACTATAATTTCAGTTCTCGCTGTAAGAGAGCTGATGCGTTCTGCAAACTCGCTGTTTCTTTATGTTACCGCAGACGTTTCCCACAGTGAAAGGACTTTTAAACTCTACTGCCTTAAATTTGCCGTACTGATTATCATATCAGTCATTATTTCGGTCTTTTCCACTGTAATGAACTACATCTTTTCGGGACTGAGATAATTAAAAACAAAAAACGGAGGATTTTAAAAATTGGGAATATTTTCAAATGATTTTGAAAGCAGAGGGTCTGGCATTGCAAAAAATGCACCTAAAAAGACAGGCGTGCGGTTATTTTTTGAAATCTTTTTCAGAAAATTCTGGAAACTCATACAGGTAAATATGCTTTACTTTGTCTTTTTTATACCTCTCTTTATGATACTTGCATCTCTCAACTTTATAAAAAACAGTACGCTTTCCCTTATATGTGCGGGACTTTCGCTTGTACTGTTTGTGGTAAACATAGGACCTGCAACCGCAGGAATGACAAAAGTAATGCGGAATTATGTCCTTGAAAAACATTCGTTTATAGTAAACGACTTTTTCAAGGCGTTCAAGGCAAATTTCAAAAAGGCTTCGATTATAGGATTTATCGACTGTTTTATTATGCTTTCAGTATATGCTTCGTTTCTGGTTTACCCGATTCTCGCAGAACAGGCAGGAAAATTAATGTATATTCCGATGGTTATAACTTTAAGCCTTGCAATTGTGGTCATGATGATGAACTACTATATTTTTCTCATGCTTATTGCAACAAATCTGTCATTCAGGAATCTTGTCAAAAATTCCTTTGCACTGGCTTTTGTCGGACTTAAACAGAATATAATAACATTTATCGTCACAGCTGTTACAGCAGTGGCAATGTTTTTTCTTTACTGGCGTTTCAGACCCCTTTTCCTTATGCTTATACCGTTTATGCCTATGGCGTTTGTCTGGTTTCTGACCTGTTTCAACAGTTATCCCATGATTCAAAAATTCGTGATAAATCCATACTATGCAAGTATCGGACAGGTCAATCCCGAACTCGCAGGAGAATCCCCCGACGAAGAAGAGCCTGTATTTCAGGATATGGGCGGTAAGGAAAAACCGATTGAAAAACGTAAAAAGGGTAAAGGCAGAAGAATTTCATAAAAACATAAACAGACGGCTTTCTTTCGGAGAGCCGTTTTTCTTTGTAATAAATTACCGGTGATTATTGCATTATTTTCGGGTAATAATAATATCATAATCAAAATCAGGAGATATTGTTGTTATGGCTTATAATAAAGTAGTAATTTCGGGAATAAACACCTCTGAGCTTACCGTCCTTAAGGAAGAGGAAAAAATAGCACTTCTCAAGGAAATAAAGGAAACAAACAGCAAGGAGGCAAGGGACAGGCTTATAAAGGGAAATCTGCGTCTTGTTCTGAGCGTGATTCAGAAATTCACGGGCAGGGGCGAGGACATTGACGACCTTTTTCAGATTGGTGTCATGGGACTTATCAAGGCTATAAATAATTTCGACCTTTCAAAAGAAGTGCGTTTCTCCACATACTGTGTACCGATGATAAGCGGTGAACTCCGTCGGCATCTGCGTGACTACAGTCAGGTGAAAGTCAGCCGTTCGCTCCGTGACCTTGCATACAAGGCTATTCAGGCTAAGGAACGCCTTACGTTTTCATTACAGCGTGAACCGAACATAGAAGAAATTGCTAACGAAATAGGTGAAAAGCGTTCGGACGTTGTTATAGCTCTCGAAAGCATAAGCGACCCCGTTTCACTCTATGAACCTGTTTACTCGGATTCGGAAGACACCCTTTATATCATGGACCAGATAGGCGACAAAAACGATGTCGACAGCTGGCTTGACGAACTTTTTATACGTGATGCAATAAAGGAACTCGGCGAACGTGAAAAAAATATACTCTATCTGCGTTTTTTAAAGGGAAAAACACAGGTTGAAGTTGCTGGGGAAATAGGGATTTCACAGGCACAGGTTTCACGTCTGGAAAAAAGTGCCATAAATAGAATAAAGGGAAGTGTATAATTTTATCACTCTTTTTTCGACATTTTACTTGACTTTTTCCATTGAATGTACTACAATTATATATTATAGAACTTTTCGGGAGCGTGTTTTCTGCTATGAGTAAAGGCAAGGGATTTTTTTCAAAATTAAAAAGGTCTACCATAATTACTATGGTATCATGTATCAGCTTTGTTGTAATGACTTTTCTTGCACTGCTGTTCTTTGTAAAATTCCCCGTAACACCATCTGAAAAATTTACGGCAGAACTTGGACGTGAAAGTATATACAGACAAAACGGTGTCGACGGTCTTCAGATGACTGCCACATCAACAGAAGTTCCGCAGACCACAACCGAAACTTCTTCACAAACAACCACTGAAACAACTACCGCAAAAACCGACTTCGTTATAACAATTACAACGGGCAAAGGTTTCCGTACAGACGGACACACGCTTACAGTTAACGCCGACTATGAGGAAAATGACCACTTACAGGATTCAGAAGAAACTTCACAGACAACTACTACAGATGATTCAGAAAACTACAATTACAACGACAACTATTATGACAGCTATGATTATGACTACGGATGGGGTTACTGATAATAATGAAGATAAAAGACATATTACAAAGTACTGATTTTACAGAAGTCGCCCGTCAGATAGAATTACATTACGGCAATAAACATACTGAAAAATTCCGTGAGTTATATGACAGACTGAAAAATTCGGATAATCAATGTTCATGCAATGAAAATTTCAGCATTATAATACGGGTTTTCAGAGAGAACGAACAGGACGAACCGGAGTTCACAGAGTCATTTAATGAAAATGATACTTCACTTTTATTTGATGTGAGTGCTTTAAACGATAATGACGATTTCTTATATTCAATAATAAGCACTGACAAATCTGAATTTCCCGAATATGATATTTCGCCGGAAACCTTAAAACTTTTATCACCCTCCGCTATTCTTGCACACTGCTTATGGGAAATAACATTTTTTTCATTTGAATAAACAAAAAGGACTGATATAATATCAGTCC